>DATFBG010000092.1:0-6000 GCA_035253945.1 Nitrososphaeraceae archaeon
ACATGGTTTGCGGTGTCTGAGAACGACCGCATTATCCCTCCTGATGCAGAACGTATGTTCGCACAACGAATGAATGCTACAACTATCTCACTTGACTCCAGCCATGCGTCACTTGTCTCACACCCAGATGAGATTGCCCAATTAATCCTAAATGCAACAAGAGGAGGAGGAAGCACAGGATGATAAAACAATCTCATACTTATGACGATATTGAGCAGAAGACTAGGACCTTCTTGGAGAGTCTGCAAGAGCAAGGCGGTCCTCCAATCTATACACTATCGCCAAAGGAGGCTCGCGCAGTGTTATCTAATCTTCAGGCATCAAACCCTGTTCCAATGCTTCCTGCAGACATAGAGAGCCGTACCATTCCCGGAGGCCCAAATGGACAGATATCGATACATATTGTTCGACCTGCGGGAAACAGGGAAAAAACACTTCCTGTTGTAATATACACTCATGGCGGCGGGTGGGTGCTTGGAGGTTTTGATACTCATGAGAGATTAGTAAGAGAGCTTGCCAATAAGGCTAATGCAGCCATCGTCTTTGTTAATTATACTCCGTCTCCTGATGCTCAGTATCCAATCCCTATAGAAGAAGCCTATGCCGCCACAAAATGGGTTGCAGAAAATGGTAAATCAATTAACGTTGATGCATCGCGCCTAGCCATTGCTGGCGATAGTGTAGGTGGCAATATGGCTGCGGCAGTTACGTTACTTGCCAAAGAGCGCAGAGGACCCAAGCTTGAATTTCAAGCACTCTTTTATCCAGTTACCGACGCAAATTTTGACACCCAGTCATACAGCACATTGCAAGAAGGCTACTGGCTCACACGCGAGGGCATGAAATGGTTCTGGAACAACTATGCACCCGACAACGCGACTCGGAAAGAGCCAACTGCTTCGCCATTGCAGGCTACAATTGATCACCTAAAAGGACTGCCACCGGCGCTTATTATTATAGATGAATTCGATGTGCTGCGTGTTGAGGGCGAGGCTTATGCTCATAAGCTAATGCAGGCAGGTGTTACAGTCACTGCAACTAGATATCTTGGTACTATCCACGACTTCATGATGTTAAATCCTATTGCAGACACTCCAGCTGTGCGTGGTGCTATCGATCAGGCTTCTGAGACGCTAAAAAAGGCCTTGACAGCACAATAACAGGTCATTTTAATATTTCAGATTATAATTCTAGTATGTATAGGTTCACAACAAAGTGCCCCCTTTTGAACTTTGCCGAATCTTGCAGCAACCTAGCTTTAACCTTCTGGTCCTTATCAATAAATACATACATACAGTAAGTAATTTTGTTACTAGGACTGGGGGTTAAAAATTGAGGATCTTTCGCCATGGTTTCTAGAAGATTCGCCAAGTTCATTTAGAATTAATTGAGCAGCGCGTTTTGCGCTTCCAAAAGACGTACTGGACAATAATCCCTCTGATCCGACCCAGTCTCCTACTATGTATAGACTGTCTTCGATTTTTGGGTCAGCTCGTCCTGCTAACCCACCGTTTGCGGCAGTAACTAGAGCATTGGAAAGTACCATGTTTGGCAAGGGTCTTTTCTTAACAACTACATTCCTCCAGCCGGGTTGCAGCAAATCAAGCAGCTCTTCCAGTTCCTGTCCATCCTCTTTTGGCTTTGATTGGATTGATGCGCCCAAGTATTTTGCTACATGGATCAGCGCTCCGTTCTCAGGAGCAAGCTTTGCCGATGCAGAATGGACTGAATAATATAGAGGAGAATCAATTCCAAGAGCAAACGTTACATCCTTTTGTGGGAGGCTACTGAGAGCAACGTCCAAGCATGCCAAGTGTACAGGCTTGACCTCTTTGACTGCCTTTGACAACACTTCAGGGGTCTCGCCATCATGAAAAAGGGCGTGGGCATCTCTAGGGCCTGCTGCTATTACAAGTATCTTCGCAGATATTTGGGTGTGGTCAGATAAGGTAACTAGCCATCCCGAATTACTGCTTCTTTGTACTTTGGTTGCCTTCTTTCCCCTGACGATTCTTGCTTTGGCATTTGTGGCCACTGTAAGAAGTCCATCTACTAGAGTCTGCCAGCCTCCATCTAAATACATGACATTCCCTAATCTGTATAGATGGATCTGATGCAACGCGGAACCGGCGCTCTGAATGTCAGGATCATTCGCGTACGTGGTCAGCCTGATAATAGCCTTCATCATCGCAATTGCATCTGCGTCATGAATATTCCTATCAATCCATTCCTGCACACTGACGTTCTCTAATTCCGTGAAGTCAATCTTGTCAATCAAATCAAAGAGCTGGTTAAATGCCTCTCCTGAGATGTTTTGGCCTTCTGGAGGAGGTATAGATGCAGAGCTACCATTAGCTAGCAGCCGGTATTTCTTCTCGTGTCTTACCCCAAGGCCTGTCGCTTCTGGGATTCCACCAGTATAGGTGATCCCCAACTCTTTCAAGACCGCTGCTCCTGCGTCTGCGAGGAATAATGCGTGTGGACCCTGATTAAAATAAAATCCATCGTGGATTGAAGTTCTTGCCCGGCCGCCTATTTCGCTTGAGGATTGTTCAAACAAAGTTACAGATTTTCCTGTTCGAGCGAGCAATGCAGCCGTTGTTAGACCTGCAAGCCCTCCGCCGATGACAATGATATCAGGATTTTCAATTTTATCACTCAAGTCTGCTGCTGAGGACATAGATGATATCGAATTCACATGATTCGTTTGAACTAGTTAAGTCCTACGAATACAGTGTAATGAAGATTATTCATCTGCATTCATTGCAGCAATAACGGTCTAATTCCTAATGACTGAGAAACGCTCAAAATTGTTATGTGAAATATTAGCTAAGTAACAGATCATCAAATAATACATTTCATTTTTGATCCCTTTTTCACTATCTAGATTATATTGAAATGAGCATATTTTACGCCTCAGTAGTCCAACCTACAGCTGGGAGAATAATGCTTGATAAATCTTGAATTAAGAGAATACGGAAATCGTCCTATAAATCTATATTAAAATATGACAAATTTGTTGCTATGGAATAAAGAGATATTTCTCCTTCTCTATCCCGCCATGTAGCCAATCTTATGTTTCAAGAAACCTAACACCTTTCTCAGAGGTCTTGAATTTCTGCTCTTTTCGTTACTGGTTGTGATATGTCGACAACGCTTTTTTCAATCAAACTTTCACATACTCTTTCATTTGGTTATAACCAAAGATCGCCTTGTACATTATCTGGATTTTACTAGTGCCGCCAGCATTTTTTGTTTCGAGGAATCAGTAACACTATCAAGACTTCTTCTGTATAACATTAATCGTATCTACTTATCAGGACTCCTGATACAAATTTCTATTTAGAGGTAAAAGAATGAATATTTAACTCGGATTTAAGTACTATCTATTTAGCCTACTGGAGCATACTATGCAATTATTTCATCCTTTCTTAAATAACACCAATACAAAGATTCTGACATGCGCTCAAGTGAGGAATTATTCATTGCGGACATCTGATAAGCGCCTTTCTCATAACATTTCCGAAAATGCCTCTTTCAGATTAAATAGCGACATAATTTCTAAACTAAAAAGAGAAGCTGAACAAAAACAAATTAGCTTAAATACTCTTGCAAACCAAATTTTTGATTTCTATGTGAACTTTACAAGTTCAGCAAGTGCTGACATGATGCCTGTACCGAAAGCAGCACTTGTCGACCTAGTAGAAGGATATACCGAAGAGCAACTAGAAGCCCATGCAGAGCGTGTATATAACAAAGTTGGCTTGGACATCATTTATCAGTTACGAGGAAGGTATGACTTGGAATCAGTTCTCGGTGTTTGGGACTATAGACTGAAAGCCTCAGGTGTTCCGTATAGGCATACAATAGACGAACACAATAAAAATAGACATACCTTCATTATTCAATATAGCATGGGCAAAAAATGGTCTTTAGTAGTCGCAGAAACCATGAAGAGATATTTTGAACCTTTGTCAACTAAAAAAGCTGAATACACTATTACTGATAATATGGTAGCAATAACAGTGGAAGGATGAACGCAGCAAGATTTTGCGTCTGAGTGTTAATAAATAAAAATACAAAAAGTTCAAAGTTCTAAATTGATTAAGAGGCGTTTCCTTATGGTATTGGAGCTTATTATATCTCGAAAAATTCTTTTATTGAATCCGGCGAACCTGCACTAACCTAATTCGCAGCCCATAAGCCGTGTGCTTGGTTGTTCGAAATCCACTTGTGTTTTATTCTTGAATCACACTCAAGATTATTTTTTCAAAATGCACTTAGGCACGAATCAAGATCCTACTGTAACGTTAAACGTCAATTTTAGAGCAACAGGCTCCTATGATTGTGATTACGTTGCAAAGGGCAATACAGAAGAAGAGCTCATACGAGATATAGACCAGCATGCTAGACAGGTCCACGATTTAGGACCTGGCGGGCTGCCACCACAAGTCGCGGAAAAGCTCAAATCACAAATTTACACTGTATAGAAGTGGAGGATATCTGGATATACTATTCATGACACTATTCAATCTTAGGGACATTTCACAAAAATTTGTACCCATTATCACTAGCGAGCGCCTGAAGATTTAACAGTGCAAAATCTTTGTCAATTCGTGAATACTCCTTACCAACCGTTGAGTTATGATAGATAATTCTTCTAAATATCTTAAGTGGCAAGTTATTTAATACACACATGACAATATGTCAACGCAGCAACAGCCTGAAGAAACCAATATCAGGATAGTACGGCGTTCATTTGAAGCCCTAAATACAGGGGATGTAACAAAAGCTTCTGAATTTATACATCCTAATTATTTTAACCATGAGTCCCAAGCTAGCCCTGAGCGAGCAAAACTTCGCGGTCCTGAAGAGTTTATTGATACCATCAAGAAGTTAAGGGCTGCATTTAGCGACCTGCATTACGAAGAACAGGAGAGTATTGCTTCAAATGATAAGGTTGTTTCAATAGTGATAGTCACAGGCAAGCACACAGGAGACTTCTTTGGTATTCCTCCCATGGGCAATAGCTTCTCATACCAAGCAGCTCATATTTCCAGAATTGCAGATACAAGATAGTGGAACACAAAGCAATTCGTGACGACTTAAGATTCATGATGCAGCTTGGTGTTATCGGTGCGGCATCGCAGCAGTACGAGTCTATCATTAATGCTTGGAAGCGTATGATGAGCAAGCATACGTGAGCATCCTGGTTCTACATGGCTTCTTTCTATCCACAGCTGACGAGACTGGAATAGAATGTGCTGATGAGGTCGTAGGTTCAAATCTAGTCAGTCCAATTTTCTTCGATCTGGTTAACTTCAGTATTAAATTGGGATAGTATTATGAGCCATCGCTGATTGCAGTCCAATATATTAGCATGTTCATTCGAACAGTAAAACTTTAAAGTTAAGCAGTCCCTTCAGAATCAGTAGAATCCATTAAAGGAACCGATATCATTTCTGGATTCCACCGAACCCGCTAATTACAGGGCTTCTTATACTAGAGGCTCAAAAGAAATAGTAGATACAGAGATTGCAATGTACCAAAGTGCTAAGACAGCAATAATGTATGCCATTACCATTGCTTCCAGAAACATAGTAAGAACAACTACGATGCAAGTTTTTTTGCTCAAACTGATGGTCTCTAAACAAGAAGGAGGCAGGGACTGTTCTGACTGTCAAACGAATTGTGCACAGAACTCAATTAGTATTACAGTAACGTAGAAAATCAAAAACCACTACTCCTTTTTTTTGCTTCAACAGTCACCACAGGGAAGCAGATTCATTCCTGCTCACTTACGACAAGCTCGCGAGTGTTCTGCGTCTGCTCTTCGACCTACTGTCGTTTATCTCATACTTAAGGCACAACTAATGACTTTAGTTCTAATTTATTATATGCATTACAGACTAGTCGTGAGTTCATTGTTAGAGATGCGAACGCAAAATCTTTTTAACAAGTTAATCGTGCTCACGATTTATGGCTTCAAGTCTTCTTTCT
>DATFBG010000093.1:0-11654 GCA_035253945.1 Nitrososphaeraceae archaeon
TCACGATTTGGGTGTGATATCTGAACTAGCCGACAAAGTTGCGATTATGTATTCAGGTGAGATAGTGGAACTTGCTAATAGTGTGGAGATATTCAAAAATCCCAAGCACCCCTATACTCAGTTACTTATCTCCTCTATACCTATGCTGGGTACTAATGGAAGGATTACACCTATTAAAGGTCAACCTCCAGACCTTGCAAATTTGCCTAGTGGATGCAAGTTTTCGACCAGATGTCCTTATGCTATGGAATTGTGTAGAAAGAATCCTCCACCTATAAAAACAGACAGTGGCTTTACAATATGTTGGTTATATGAATAATTGACCAAGCCAAACCATTTTATTCTATCTGAGCTATCGTCCCAAAGGCGCCACTGTTACGGAGAAGACACGACAATTGCCTTTTGACTGCTCTCTTTATATAACTGCCCGTCGCTATGACTATCAAATCAGGTAGTAAGTAAAGTGGAAAGCTTGGGCAGACAACTTAATCAGGATCTTGACGTCTTAAGAATCAGAGAGGATTTCCCAATACTGAAACGGGTGCTGAGGGGAAATAGAAGACTAGTATATTTGGATAATGCTGCAACCACTCAAAAGCCATTGTTTGTCATAGATACTATATCCAATTATTACAAGAACTACAATTCTAACATTCATCGCGGCGTATATCAACTCGCTGAGGAAGCTACGTTAGAATATGAATCGACTAGAGAGAAAGTTAGAAAATTTATAAATGCCCGATCAGAAGAGGAAATTATTTTTACTCGGAATACTACAGAGGCAATCAACCTCGTAGCATATTCTTGGGGGCCTAAGAATATTGGAAGAGAAGATTGCATACTAATAACCGAAATTGAACATCACAGTAACATTGTTCCCTGGCAATTGCTTGCTCGAAGATACAATTGTAAACTCGAATATGTGAGTGTAGATGAGGATGGCCAGTTGAACCTCCGTGAATATCAGGAGTTACTAAATCGAAATAGGGTTAAATTTATTTCAATAAGTCAAATGTCCAATGTTCTAGGAACTATCGTGCCGATAAATAAAATCATAAGAATTGCTCATGAAAGAGGTATTCCTGTACTCGTTGATGCAGCTCAGTCAGTACCTCACATGAAAGTGGACGTACAAGAAATGAACTGCGAGTTCATGGCTTTTTCCGCGCACAAGATGCTTGGTCCCACCGGAATAGGCGTCCTATATGTAAAAAAGGAAATATTGATGGGGATGCAACCCTTCCTAGGCGGGGGAGATATGATCAAGGATGTAGACAAGTATCATACCTACTACAACGACTTGCCTTACAAGTTTGAAGCTGGCACCCCTGATATAGCTGGTGTTGTGGGTTTCGGAGCATCAATAGATTATTTGAGCAGAATTGGTATGTCTGCGATCAGAACTCATGAGCTTGGATTAATCGACTATGCAATGAAAAGGATGAAGGATATTCAGGGGATAACTATCTATGGCCCATTAGAATCATCGGCTCGAGGAGGAGTTATATCTTTTAATCTAGGTGATGTACATCCTCATGATTTGGCCACTATAATGGATGATAGAGGCATTGCTATTCGATCCGGCCACCATTGTGCCCAAGTTTTGATGCGAAAGCTTAAAGTTTCTGCTACTTCCAGGGTAAGTTTTTATATTTACAATACCAAAGAGGAAATAGACTTATTTGTACAGGCGCTGCACGATGCAAGGAGGTTGTTCAAAATTTGAGTGATGACATATATCGAGAAATTATACTAGATCATTATAGAAACCCTCGGAACAAGGGGAAACTTCCTGAGGCAGATATCAGCACTCACGATAGCAACCCTCTATGCGGAGACGAAATAGATATCCATATGAAAATACGAGGAGACAGAATAATGGATATTAAATTTGAAGGGAGGGGATGCGCCATAAGCCAAGCCAGTGCTTCTATGCTTACAGAGATGGTAATCAACAAGCCACTTACTAGCGTAAAGGATATAGCTAAGACAGATATTCTTGAAAATATAGGCCTTACAAATCTTGGACCTGCCAGAATAAAGTGTGCCCTATTAGCACTTAAGGTAATGAAATTGGGTATGGTAAACTATTTTGCATCTAAGGATCCAGAATCCGCCAGGATTCTTGAAAATGATTCCAAATCCTTGTAATTGAAAATTTCAATTCTAATTCTAATCTCAAAATAGTCAAATCTTTAAGCGAGCGCCTAGTCCAATATTAGAACGATATTTAAGTTCAAGCAGTCTCACCTCTTTACAAGATTGTCGAGTAAATCTGTTGGGTATATCGGATGGACTCCAGTTCGGTCACTACGTTTTTTCTTGTTGATATCAGTTTTTGTCGCTCTTTCTTTATTGGTAAGTATCGGAGCGACCTCTGTCCTTGATGACCTAATTTCATCAGTTTTTAGAGTGTTGCATGGAAATAATACATTAAATTTGATTGTGATCAATTTATCACTTTTGGGAGACACTTCAACTTTACTGCTTCTTGCGATAGCTCTTACTATCATAAAACGTACTAGGAAGATTGGAATTGTTTTTCTCACTTGTATTCTAATTATAATTATTTCATCTATGTATATCAAAATCTTGGTTGGCCGACATATTCCCCCAATCATTTTTTCCCATTCTCTTTCTACTTCACAAAAGCAGATAATAGAAGAAGAAGTCGTTTCGCCACTGGCGAAGAATCTGTCTTATCCAGCAAGCCACGTCGCAATTGTAACCTGCTTTGCATACATCGTTGAATTAAAAATTGTTAGTAAATCAAAATTGTTAACTATACTAATATGGTCCTATCCGTTCTTTATGGCATTTTCAAGATTGTATCTCATGCAATATTACCTTGCTGATGTTATTGGTGGATTTCTTCTTGGACTGGTCGTTGGAATAGGGATGAGCAGCATAATGCATCTGAACTGGTATGATAAGTAATAATTTCTATGCAAAAATATAATAATATTACTGAAAAGTAACATACATGTATGTCTTTCCAGCCGACGCGTATCGTTACTATTATTTGTTCGAGAATTCCTTATCCATAGTAGTGGTTGCATGGTTGTTTCACAAAAGTGAATATTTTTTATCTTTTGGTTGTACTGCCGAGAGAAATACAAGCTTAGCTTCGATGTTCCCAAAGTGGTTAATATAGATAGGTCCTAATAAGCAACCCGGTATTAAGGAAATAAGAATCCAGTATCTTTTCTTATATGAAAGAAAGAATGTAAAGAAAACGGCCCTCATACATGTATTGGTTACAGATTGCAGTCGGGAATTCCTTGATAAGATTAAATAATTTGTTTAGTTCATTATGTGTTAATTTGCAATCAGCCCTCCGAAAGATCGGAGATTGTGTAATCAGGCATTGTAGCCCTTCCGATCTTCCTTCTGTAGTAGAGATAAATACAGTGTCTCTCCCTGAACACTATTCAGATTATTTCTTCGAATCGATATTAAAAGAGTTGCCGGAATCTTTCATCGTTGCTGAAACTAATCAGAAAATAGTGGGATACATAATGTGCAAGATAGAATTTGGGTTTTCCAACTTCCGCAGATTGGGATTTGTAAAGAAGGGCCATGTGGTCTCTGTTGCTGTCTTGCAAGAACACCGAGGAAAGGGTATTGGTAGATCACTTTTGGTAGAAGCAATAAATGGTCTTGCGGGGAGAAAATGTGATGAAATATATTTGGAAGTCCGAGCTAGTAACAGCCTTGCTATTAAAATGTATCAAAGCATAGGCTTTCTTATAAAATCAAGGTTGCACTCGTACTATCGTGACGGTGAAGACGCATACCTTATGGCCTTCGAATTCGATCAGTGACACAATGAACACTCTTGGGAGGGCAAATAGGCTAATAGGACTAGCAATGTTGTTTATTTCTATATCCCTCTTCTTGATCTATTCGTATTTTTTGCTTTCTTCTCAATGGGGACTCCTTATTTTACAGGCTACTGTACTTGTAGCCGTTGGAGCACTAGCCGCGGTCATGGCATGGATCGGATTTACAATGGCTACGGCACCGAGAACATAAGCTGATCGAACAACGAGGGCTCTAACGACCAGCAACTAATACATCGGAAACAATCTGGTACAATCTCGGTCCGACTTCTCTTACAACTCGTGTAGTACTTACTATGTGGTTATAGCGTTTGAACGCCTCCGCAGAATCTAGTTTGCCCTCATTAACGGCGTCCTTCTTGTCATTAGCGCTTACGTGCGCAAAATAATGAACAAACCCCCTGTTAGTGCCAACGCATGCAACGGCTGAATCAACAAAATGCTTGGCTTTCTCTGGCAGAGGCATTAACACACGATGTGAAAGTCCAGATAGGATATTGCCCGCGATGTACTTTGCGTCACCACAAAATGGGAAGACTCGATCCTGAACTCTATTTAGTTTTGCATTTATGAGGCACAATATATTGGCTTTTGGATTAGAATCGATGCTGAAAACCTGTGAGCTAGGATTCATCTTCGCTATAAGAATTGAAAAGGTCCCCACCCCTGCAAACATGTTCGTTATGATTTCTCCCTCATTTACCATTTCAGCTATTCGACGCCTCTCAGTAGACAACCGGGGTGAAAAATAGACCTCACTAACATCTACTTTAAACAGGCACCCATGTTCACGGTATTCGGTTACCGTTCGGTCTGCGCCTGCAATCAGTTCCAGCTTACGGAGCCTGAAATCTCCTTGCACAGATGAAGTCTGAAGGAAAACACTCTTGGCAGATTTTATATTTTCAAGTAGCCTTTTGCCGATGGCGTGTTTCTTGTACAGTAGTGAATCAGGTACTTTCATAATGATAATGTCTCCTATAACATCATATGAAGAAAAGACAATCTTTCGCTCTTCAGGATCCAGTATGTCACGTAGGAGTGTCTTCAATTTGTTAGACATAATCGGAAAAACGCAGAGATGCTTTACCTGTATAGGTAGTAGAATTGGCCTGCATCTTTTTGCAATCTATCTAATCTTCCGCCTTCCTTGTTAATCCGCGGCCTTCCTGTGGTTTCGTCTCTTCTATATGTAACAGACAGCGTCGCTAGGAATTTATTCATTCCTTCTTCCTTTTTCATTGACTGACCGGCAAGGCCGCGTAATCCAGGCTCGCCTTGGAAGAAAATTAGCGAATCAGCCAAGAGATCCACTAACTGCATATCGTGGTCAATAACAATGGCAGTTTTTCCTCTACCTCTAACAAAGCGGTGCAAGAATTTGGCAAGGGAAATTCTATCTTCAATATCAAGGAAGGCAGAGGGCTCATCGAGTGCGTATATATCAGCTTCTCTAACCAGGCATGCCGCAATCGCAACCTTCTGTAGTTCACCTCCGCTAAGATTCCTAACACTTTTTTCATATAACCTTTTAACTCCAAGAGGAAAAATTATTTGTTCCTCAATATGGGAACCCTCTATAGTATTCTGATATGCAGTCATAAGTAGCGAAATAACGCTGGAGTCGTAGTCGTTATTTAGATACTGAGGTTTAAATGAGACTGTGGCTCCAAGTTTAATGTGACCCTCGTCAGGTTTTTCCACTCCTGCTAACATCTTCATAAAAGTAGTTTTGCCTAGAGCATTTGCACCGACTACTCCCACGATTTCTCCTTCCCTTATGCGACCTGCTGAAACCGCAACAGAGAATGAAAGAAATAATTTCTTGAGATCGGAATATTCCGCAATAAAATTATTAGGAATCTGTCCCTCGCTTGAACCCTTTATGTCAAAAGTATAGCTCTTATCTCGGAATCTTATATTCTCAGAGGGAAGAAAACCCTCAAGAAAACTGTTGATTCCAATTTTTGTGCTCTGTAGAGTCGAGACAATTCCATACGCACCAGGTTCTCCATATAGAATATGAATATAATCTGACAGGTAGTCTAATAGACCTATGTCGTGCTCAACGACCATTACACTTCGTCCTTTCCTTGCAAGCTCATGAATGACCCTTGCAATGGCAAGCCTCTGATATACGTCGTTGTATGATGACGGTTCATCAAAAAAGTAATAGTCGGCATCCTTTACAGCTGCTACAGCGACTGCTATCCTTTGTAGTTCCCCGCCACTCAGTTCATCGAGATTTTTATCCATAGAGTTGTGCAGCCCCAGTTGTGAAATTACTCTATCATACTCTTTGCGTTCGTCATATTTATCGAGAAGCTGTTTAGCCGTGCCTTTAAAGACCTTAGGGATCGCGGAGACCATTTGTGGTTTAATTGACACTCGAATAGTTCCATTCAATATCTTTTCGAAGTGGGATTTCAATTCCGTACCCTGAAATCTGTCGACGATTTCGTCATAGGTGAGATCTTTATTGTAATTACCAAAGTTAGGTCGGAGGCTTCCCGAAAGGATATTAACTATGGTTGATTTGCCAATCCCATTCTTACCAAGCAACCCTACTACATGGCCTTTTTTCGGTATAGGAAGTCGATACAATCGGAACGAGTTAATGCCAAACTGATGCATTTTGTCGGTTCCCAGTTCTTTGGCAAGATTTACTATTACAATGGCATCAAATGGACACTTCTTTACGCATATTCCACAGCCAGTACACAAGTCCTCTGAAATTACTGCTTTTCCATCAGTTTCTCTCTGAACTATGCACTCCCCACCGGTCTTATTTACAGGGCAATAGATTATACACTCCAATCCACATTTGCGTGGTTGACACAAATCTTCGTCAAGAACTGCTACTCTATGTGTTTTTTCGGGATTTTGGACCAATCTTGACTAGTTTCAACAGCAATATATTATATAGCTTGTGTGCATCTATGGTACGTCAAAGGGAATCGCACGCGGTTAATGAATTATCGACCGATCAGCTGCAAATTTTCTATCGCCGCATAGATTGTTCCTCTCCACTTCGAAAAAATTAAAATGCCCGTTTTGCTGAATATTAATTAGCCGGTCATAGAAGCGGGGCGCGACCCGGACCCATTCCGAACCCGGAAGTCAAACCTGCTATCGCTGCTGTGTTACTGACCTGCGTGAGCGGTTGGGAAACGGCAGTGCTGGCGTCTCAAGTTAACCTATGTGCTTTCTAGAGATTCTTCTATGAGGAACTTTACTATTGTGCGTAAGCCGAAGCCAGTGGCCCCCTTAGGATTATAGCTCTTTTCCGAAGTTCCATCCTGAGTCCAAGCTGTTCCAGCAATATCTATGTGGACCCAGGGAATTTCATCCGTGAAATTTGATAAAAAGGCCGCTGCTGTTATTGCTCCTGCTGGTCTCCCACCTATATTCTTAATATCAGCAAAGTGACTCTTAATCTGATCGTGAAATTCATCCCATAGTGGTAGCTCCCAGACCTTTTCGCCTGTTTCATCAGACAATTTCTTCAATCGAGCTTTAAGTTTATCGTCTGTTCCTATCATAGCTGCCACATTAGCACCTAATGCAATAATACTTGCTCCAGTGAGTGTTGCTAGATCAATAATTACCTTGGGTTTATAGGATTTCACTCCGTACGCTATTGCATCAGCAAGAATGATTCTACCTTCAGCATCAGTATTTAGAACTTCCACCGTCTTACCATTAAACATCCTTATTATGTCACCAGGGCGGTAAGAACTACTGGATGGCATATTCTCCACACAAGGTATAATGCCTATTACTCTTATTGGAAGTTTGAGTTCGCTAATAGCTCTCATTAGACCGAGGACAGTGCAACCCCCGCATTTATCGAATTTCATTTCATCCATCTTCTCGCTCGGTTTCAACGAAATTCCTCCCGTGTCGAACGTAACTGCTTTGCCTACCAACAAATATGGCCTTGCATCAGGGGAAGAGCCTGTATGTTCAAGAACTAGCATTTTGGGAGGATTATTGCTTCCTTTTCCTACTGATACTATTCCGTTCAATCCTATAGATTCCATCTGGTAACGCTCAAGAATCGTTGGCGCAAGACCAAATTGATCTGCCATGACTAAGCCATGTGATATTAGCTGTGCAGGAGAGCAATCGTTAGGAGGTAAATTACCTAGGTCTCGTACGAAATTAACCGCTTCGGTAATAGATTTAACTTTCCCTATCCTTTTTTGTAACTTCTCAATATTGGTTGTATCAACGAGCAATTTTACTTTCTGAATCTTGTTATTTTCTGTCTCTGAGCCACTTTTATACTTGTCAAAGTTGTACAGGGACAAAAAAATTCCCTCAGCAATTGCTTCAATATCATCTTCATCCGTTTCCGCAAACGGAAAAATGGAGAAATTTGATTCATTTATTTCTCTCGACTTCAGAGCGGATTTTCCTGCTACCATGCGAGATGTCTCTCGTGTGAATTTTTCTCCTTTGCCAAGTCCCATCAATAGTATTTTTTTTACCTCAGCATTACCAGGGAGTGGTAACAATAAACTTGTTCCAAGTTTTCCCGTAAATCCTTTTCCTGAAATTATTTCCTTCATAGTGTTTTCGGCCCTAGAACCCAAGTACCTAAAGTATTTTTCGTATTCATTATCTTCGAAGATTCCAATGACTGTAAGAGGAGAGGGGCTTCGATCAAACCCCGGTTTTTCAATTACTATTTCGACCATGCAGTAGCTAGACTATACCGGTTATTTTAAATTATGAGCGATTGTTAGACGTCGGTCTAGTCGTCAGCTTAAGAAATATCTTTTTAAGTTGGCTAATACGAAATTTTTTGTAATGGTTTGCTATATGCATATCTGTCATTTAGCTGGTGCAATATTTTGAAATGAGTCTTAAGATGCGCTACTTAAATTTAAGGGCCAAAATCAGGGATATACGAATGTTATCCATCATAGGAATAGCGGAAGCCGGTTCAGGACATCCTGGGGCCTCTTTCTCTGCTGCAGAAATAATGGGTTCACTTTATTTCAGAATAATGAAACATAATCCTCGCAATCCCGAATGGTCTGAAAGGGACTACTTCGTAAATTCCAAAGCGCACTCCGCTCCAGGATATTATGCTACGCTGTCTGTTGCTGGTTATTTTCCTACTAACGAGATGGGCTCTCTACGGAAGCTTGGATCACGGCTTCAGGGTCATCCAATTCGATATAGTGTTTATCAAAAAGAGCAAAGCGTACCAGGGATAGAGTATTCCGGAGGTTCGGAAGGAATAGGACTGTCAGTTGCAGTAGGCATTGCATTAGCGAGTAAGATGGATGGAAGAAAAAACCATGTGTATGTTTTGATAGGAGACGGTGAATCTGACGAGGGACAGATTTGGGAAGCAGCAATGTCTGCCTCGAAGTTTAAGTTGGATAATATAACAGTAATCCTCGATAGAAACCGAATACAGCAAGATGGTTTTACGGAAGATATAATGCCTCTAGATCCTGTAAGGGACAAATGGGCTGCCTTCAATTGGAGTACTGAGGAGGTTAATGGTCACAATGTAGAGCAGATAATAGATGCCTTGAACAAGACGAATCAAGTAAAAGATAGACCTAGCATAATTATAGCAAACACAATCAAAGGTAATGGAATCAAGCATATGACTAACAATCCTCAATGGCATGGTAAGGCTCCTCCAAGAAAACATACACCTCTGCTGCTTGAAGAACTTGAAAATGAATGTTTGATAGCTCCATCTATTATAGCAGGAGAGCCAGAGAACTATGAAGATAAGATAAAAAAAGCAGAACGAGGGGGAGCAGACATGATACATCTGGATATTATGGATGGAAAGTTCGTTAATAATATCACTATGAATGCGGAGACTATTAAAAAATTAAGACATATTACGGGTCTACCGTTTGATGCACATCTTATGATTGAAAATCCGCTAAGACACATTGATAAATTTATAGAGGCTCGCTGCGACATAATTACGGTGCATGCTGAAGCATGTAGTGAGGATGAATTCGTTGTTATAGCAGAAAGACTATTGCAAAACGGCATAAGTCCAGGTATAGCAATCAATCCATCTACGGACTTGCCTTACTGGTTCTATTCACATTTAGAAAAAATCGATGTACTTATAGTGATGTCTGTAAATCCTGGCTTTTCTGGGCAACAATTTTTGCCAGATGTTTTGCAGAAAATGACCGTAATGAATAGAAAACTCGCTGAACATGGTTACAAAGGCTATATTGAAGCAGATGGAGGTATAGATTCTAGGAATCTTCAGCAGGTTTATGATGCGGGGGCCAAAATTGTCGTGGCAGGCAATGCTGTGTATGGCAGTTCCGACATACACAGTGCAATAATACAGTTAAAGCACAAAGCAAACGTGGCATTGGAGAAGAGGCTGCTTGCTCGTTCTACTGGTCTTGGTATAAGACAGGATTGGGTTAAGGCACGCAGACATATTTTAATTCCACTTGCAAATGAGCTAGGAATAGAAGAGGAACTAAATGCAACTAAGTAACCTGAAAAAGATGGCCGACATGAGGGGAGCATATGGGGAAACTTTAATAGAGCTGGGAAAAGAAAATCCAGATCTGGTATGTGTTGGAGCAGACACAACGGATTCACTTAAAACTAAAAGATTTGGTGATAAATATCCAGATAGACTATTTAATCTTGGAATTGCCGAAGCTAACATGGTATCCGTTGCAGCCGGTCTTGCAATTGCCGGTAAGTTAGTGTTTGCAAGTACGTATGCTGCCTTCCTACCAGGCAGGTGTCTGGACCAGATTCGAAACGCTATATGTTATCCGAATTTGAATGTCAAACTAGTTGTATCACACGCGGGTTTAACTGTTGGCGCTGATGGTGCGTCTCACCAGCAAAATGAAGACTTATCTGTAATGAGAGCGATACCAAATATGAAAGTTATTGTGCCCGGGGACGCTGTAGCCGTAAAACATCTTACAAAGCAAGTTGCCAGGTCAGAAGGCCCGTTTTATATGAGACTTGCTAGACCGTCTAGCGAGTTAGTATATTCAGATGAGGATGCGGAATTTAGCATCGGCAAAGGAAACGTCATTTTAGATGGTAATGATGCTACAATAATTTGTTGTGGACTAATGGTACAGAGGTCACTTCAGGCTGCAAAGGTATTGAAAGATCAGAAAGAAATTTCATGCCGTGTAATCGATATGTTCTCAGTAAAACCTATGGATCATGATTTGGTGTATAATACTGCAAAGCAAACTGGGATTATAGTCACTGCGGAAGAACATAATATTATTGGAGGGTTAGGCTCCGCAGTAGCAGAGTCCTGTAGTGAACGTTACCCTGTCCTAGTGAAAAGAATTGGAGTAAAGGATACGTTTGGGGAATCAGCTAGGGATGACGAAATCGAAGACTTATTAGTTAAGTACGGTCTAACTTCCAATGACATAGCAAGGGTGGTAGTCGAAGCGAGGAGAAGTTCGAAATGAAGATTTTCTTAGACAGCGCGAGCATAGAAAGTATAAGGAAGTACAATGACATGGGCATTCTTGATGGAGTAACAACTAATCCATCATTACTATCAAAAGAGAATGGAGATCCAAGAAAAATAATGAACGAGATTGTTAGAATCATCCAGGGTCCAGTAAGCCTAGAGGTTATAGGAACAGATTATGAAGTCATAATGGAAGAGGCTCACAGGCTAAAAAAATACGGACAAAATGTAGTTGTGAAGGTTCCGATGATTCCTGCTGGCTTAAGGGCAGTCAAAAGCCTTAAACAAGATGGAATACCTACTAATGTGACACTTGTTTTCTCTAGTAACCAAGCCATTCTGGC
>DATFBG010000094.1:0-7750 GCA_035253945.1 Nitrososphaeraceae archaeon
CTTACACAATAAACGCGATAGCGCCACATAGAGAAGCGTCGGAGGGTGACTCCAAAGTAACTGAACTTACGATAAGCCAAATGTTGAACGAAATAGAATAGAATATTAACAGAAGAAGAAACCAATCAGACACCATAGGGAGAACGCAACAACTTGTATATGCTACTAGTTTAACTGACTGCTAGCAATACCATGAGTTATTCTGGGCTCGTTCCCTCTCGATAGAGTGGGCGAAGAGACATTAACGATCCTGCAAGACGAAAAAGATATTTAAAATTCTCGACCAAATCGTTAACGTGAGTAGACTAACGGAAGACCACCTCAGCAATGCTTGCTGTAAAAGAAATATACTATTCAAGGAACGTTGAAGTTTGCGCTGCACGCAGATGACTTGATTCATCTTAGAGTTTTTATACCTAACATGTTTATAGGCATTAGATCTGAATGTTCCAACGAATAAGCGCAATTATACTATTAGTCCAAGACATGAAAAAGTCGATTGAATTCTATAACAACGTGCTGGGGATGGAAAAGAAGCAGGAGTCACAGGATTGGGTAGAATTCCTGAAACAGGGCACCGTTTTGGCTTTGCATCCCGCCAAAAAGAAGACAAAAAATCATCAGCAACAAGAAGCTACAAAAAGCGGCAATATTCTAATAGGATTTAACATCAGTGATCTGGAATCTGTATGCAATGACTTAAACAAGAAAAAAGTCAAATTTTATAAGAATCTGAAAAACGAATCATTTGGTAAGCATGCAATCATAGAAGATCCTGAGGGTAACCTAATATCCTTAGCTGAAATGGCTCCTAAGGAAGAGTTTATGCAAATACCATATTATCATGGATTCGCTCCAGTATAACGATTCGATGCATCCCCGGCCAATCTCAAATCAATAGTGCTCTATTGATCACGGTAGTAGCTTGTCATCCATTAGAATTGGGACTTCGGGATACAGTTACTCATGGAATCAAGGCAAGCCTAATCCATTTGAATGGTACGTGGATCAGGGGTTCAACTCAGTAGAAATTAACGCTAGTTTTTACCGTTTTCCACCGGAAAGCTGGATTCGAACATGGATAGCTGCCCCGGAGAATTTTACTTTTTCTATTAAAGTCCACAGATCAATTACTCATTTTAATAAACTCAAGGGAAAGTCTTTGGAGCTATGGAAGAAGTTCAGAGAGTCATTGAGATCACTTGAAAGTAACGGCATCATTGACTTCTGGCTCTTCCAGATGCCTTTAACTTACACGTACAATCAAGAAAACCTAAGATGTGTCAATACATTCTTAAAATCAGTTAATCTAGGGAATAAAGCCGTCGTAGAATTTAGAGACCAATTATGGTGGAATGGGATTGACCAGGTTGAGCATTCAGGAGCAGTATTCTGCTCCGTCAGTGCTCCTGCTCTGCCGAATAAATTAATACCCTCTAACGATGTTGTGTATTTGAGAATGCACGGGTCTAAAGAGTGGTACAACTCTATATACTCAGAACAAGAACTTGATAGTATTTTATCACAATTAAAGAAAGCAAATGCAGAGAGGAAAGTGATATATTTAAACAATGACCACGGAATGCTTAAGAATGGACAATATATTTTGCGACATCTGTAACTATATCGAGAAAACACAATGCCACAGTGCAGTCGGTCGGCCACAAGATCTATATGGCTCTACCGAGGATACATGACTCAAATAAGAATGTTTTATGGATATAACCAGTCAATCCTATCTGCCTCGGAGAAAGCTCACAATTGAGGCAACAATGTTGACAAGGAATATCAAAAAGGAAAAACATTGTATAATTTGTGGGTGTACCGAACATCGATTAATTGGCTGCCCTGTACACTGGAGACGTCACAGAAGGAATGAGAGTGGAATATGCGAAACAATACGTTGAAAATAGTTGCTCCAATCATTTAAGCTCATACAGGGCAATGGATAACTTAAATACTAGTTTCTCATCCGTTCTTTCTGCTATCGGGACAATGTATTTTTCGGTTTCCTCCTTATAGCGCAATACTTTATCTTTCTGGATAGCGTTTTTTAGACTTCGAATGTTGTCTAGACGGTCAGCTAATTTAATATATCGGACGTCTTCTGGACCTCTCGCAATATTCTTAAAATACTCCCCTAGTATTCTCTCTTTTTCTTCGCTTTTTGCCAATGGCTTTGCCAATGTAGTTACTATGCAATATACCCGCTCTCCAAATTCGTTCTTTAGCCGAGTCTCTAATATGTCTCTTTGACTATCTGTCTGATTTTTGGGATTAGTCGTGCTCGAGTCAGCAGTTATACCCAAAGTGTCGTGCAGGATAGCAGCACAGACAAGGTCTATATCATATTCGTGAAGCTCCTCAGTTAAAATCAGGGCTACTCTTAAAGGATGGTTGATATATGGTTCAATCTTGCTCCCTTTTTTAACTTGGCCAGAATGAATCTTTATAGCGATGCTAAACGCTCGTGTTATTTTTAGAATGTCATCAATCGAATTCTCGAATGGCTTCAGTAAGCGAGTAAACCCCGATTTAGTAAAGTCATTTATGCCTCCTATCATATAGCTATGTTTAGACATTTACATCGGACAATATTATTATTAATGTTATATAATTTGACTTATTTGATTAGAGGGGTTACAGTATAAGTGAAAATTGTGATTATTTGGTTTAAAGTGTAGATATATACTCTATATAACAATTTAAGTTAGACCTTGTCGTGTGCTAATAACAGTCACAGTACGGGAGAAATAAATGATTCATCCCATGCAGTTTGTATAGTAAGTGGAGGACTTGATTCAATCTGCACTGCTGCTTATTTGAAAAAAGAAAAAGATTGTACCCTGTATTTTCTTACCTATATCTATGGACAAAGAGCAAGAAATGAAATTCAAGCCGCAAAGCACTTTGCGAGAATTTTGAAGGTAAAGGATCATCGCATAATAAATATTGGATTCATGAAAGAGCTCTACTCTAACTCAAATGTACTTACAGATCCTACTAAACAGTTACCAGGAAGTTTTAATTATAGCATTGTAGTCCCAGTGAGAAATGTTGTTTTTATCACAATAGCCTCTGCTTGGGCCATTAGCATGAACGCAACCGTAGTTGCATACGGTGCCCATAAGGGTGATAACCATTATCCAGACTGCCGCCCCGAATTTATTAGATCAGCTACTTCGGTGCTCAATATGGCAGAAGAAGACGGTATACAGTCAGGGATCAGACAAAAAGTAACTGTATGGGCTCCTGTGCTTCAGGGAATGAGTAAAACTAAACTCTTGAAGATAGGTTATTCAATATTGGGGGATGAAGTATTTGACACTTGGAGTTGCTATTCCAATGGCATTAGAATCAAAGGGAATTATCTCCATTGTGGCCGGTGCGAATCGTGTATAAACAGGAAGGCTGCAATTAGGGACGCAGGTATAGATGATCGGACACAGTATGCAAAAAATGAACGGTAAGAGAGTACAATTGAGTGAAATATTTACTAGCATAGAAGGGGAGGGTCCTTTTTTTGGAACCAAAACCATGTTTATAAGATTAGCCGGATGTCACCTTGGCTGCCACTGGTGTGATACGACATATGCTCTCGGAATGAATAGTGGCAAAAGCTATTTGATTAATGAGGTAAAAGATCTGATAATAAAACAGCTCCAACCAAGTACATACAAAATAAATTTTACTGGCGGCGAGCCCTTACTCCAATATGAGGCGGTTGCTGAGCTTAGTGAATTTATTAAACAAAAAAAAGGCCTGAGAACCTATATTGAATCATCGTGCTTTGACTCTTCTAGGTTTGCGAAGATTCTTCGTTATATTGATATTTGCAAAATAGAGTTCAAAATGAGTGACTCCAGAGCTGTTGATTACAAAACTTACGCCGATTTACTATATAATGAAGTTAGATGTCTCAATTTGGCAATCTCCCACAGCAAAACTACATATATTAAAATAGTGGTCACAAATTCAACAAATATAATCGAGTTTAGAAATCTAGTGAAGGAAATTTTCGAAGTTGCGAATGCTAATAATTTGATTGGATTTGTTATCCAACCAAGTTACGGGATGGATGAGCCCACTTTAGAGAAGCTGCTTCGTTTTTATGATTGTGTTTATCCAGTGTATGAAGAGGTTAGAATAGTACCGCAATTGCATAAACTAATAGGGGTTCGATAGATAGGGTTTTGACGAAACCAAATATCAGCAAAAGAGAGAACAAGAGCACAAAAAGGATCGAAAAACTAATAAGACAGCTCCTGATCGAACTAGGGGAAAACCCGGACCGAGAAGGTTTAATTCACACCCCAGCTCGTATGGCTGAAATGTATCAAGAGATATTTGGTGGTTATAGAATGAACGCTGAACTGGATGTAAGTTTTAGTGAGGCAACAGATACTATTATTGCAAAGAATATTGAGTTTTACAGCATGTGTGAACACCATATGCTCCCCTTTTACGGAAAAATACACATAGCATATATTCCATCTGGCAAGGTGTTCGGGATTTCAAAATTGGCCCGTCTAGTAGAAAAATATGCACGCCGCATGCAAATCCAGGAGAGACTAACTAAACAAATAGCTGATGAAATAATAAGGAGTGATATAAAGGGAGTTGTTGTGATTGCCGAGGCTGAACACCTTTGCATGAAAATGCGTGGAGTTAAGAACGACAGCCTAATGATCACTGTATGTAACCGTGGGGTTATGGAGGAACAAAAGCAGCTCCGAGAGAATGTCCTTGCTCTAATTTATGCCTCCAAGCCTGAAATGCGTTCCGTTTGATTATAGCAGATATATAGCCTCATCATTGCGACAAAGGCTTATAAAAAAGACTATTTCCAATAGGTCAGAAGAATGGCAGGTACTATCTTCAGGATACAGTCCCATAAGTTTAGTCAGGATAATATTCAGGCTACACTTGTTTGTTCAAAATGTGATGAGATATTCTCAAAGGATTTTCTACTTGACCTTGAAGGCCAGACTATCGAATTTAAGTGCCCCGTATGCGGAGCAGCAGGGGAGGCAGACCTTCCGTATAAAAGTGCCGAGGAAAGGGAGGAATTCGAAGAGGACTTTGAAGAGGTAGAAGAAGAAGGATCGGATGAAGAGTTTGAAGAAGAATATTAGTTCAATATAATAGTAACTTCAGGATGAGATAACTATTTTGGATTGTGTCCAAGCTTGCCAAGTTGAGCAAGTAGGGATACCAATTGTATCTCCGGATGGGCGCCTGTAACTAAGCGGTAGTCGTATTCAGCCATCAAAGCGGCAAATTCGTCTGGACGGTCTAATTTCAAATCGTAGGCTTCTTGGTTAGCATATTTGAGAAAATCGTTCTCTGACATTCCGTACACTTGAATTAGTTCAAATAGTTTAATTCTAGCATCATGAAATTTGCCCGCGAGAGCTAGTTTGATAATTTCTTTAACCCTTGACTTGCCTGATAAACCTATTGACGAAAGGACATTAGAAGATGAAACATAGCCCATTCCAGCTGCTGCCTGAAGTATGTTGATAGAATGACGGAGGTCTCCCTGTGTGGCATCATATATCATTGAAAAGGCCTTTTCTTCAAATTTTATTCCTTCCTTATCGCAAATGGACCTTAGATGATCTGAAACATCTTCTCTAGAAGGGCGCCTAAATCTAAAAACCACGCATCTGCTCTGGATTGGTTCGATAATTTGCGAAAGATAGTTACATATAATAATAAAACGAGTCGTCCGAGAACTGTCTTCAATTATTCTCCTCAAGGCAGTTTGAGCTTCTGATGTCATTTCATCAGCCTCATCTAGTATAATAATTCTAAACATCTTTTTGGTATTCCTGTCTGTCGGAAGCTTCATCACGGCAGCAAATTCCTTAACTCTCTCTCGAACCATCTTAATACCACGCTCATCAGAAGCGTTCAATTCGAGGGTATCGCTACGCCAAGATTCGCCAAGCAACTCTTTGGCAAGACAAAGAGCCGTAGTGGTTTTACCAACGCCAGCAGGGCCAGAAAAGAGCAAATGAGGAATCTCATCAGGCTCCTTTGAAAAATTACTAAGTCCGATAACAATATCTTGCTGATTGATTATTTCCTTTAAAGTTGTAGGACGATATTTCTCAACCCACATCAAATTTGACAAGTCGCTTACCGGAGACATTTATGTAGGAACAACTGAGAGTAGTTTAAGTCATAATAATGTTTACAAGGTTCTGTTTCAGTTACTAAATGACATTAATTGGTGCTCTTTAGCATATATATCCAATGAAATATACAATAACGTTTGCAGATGCCCTCACAATTGCAGTTTGAACAGCCGAGTTTGAACACTGTGCACCTTAATTCAATTAGTACAGCTAGACAGTTAAGAAAAGCTATCAGTGCAAATGATATAATTAATTAGGTAGCCCGTTATACAGAACATCTATGAATACTTGTCTTCCATCTTTAGAAAGCAAGATAGATGTCTTTCGGGGAGTTCGTTATCTTGAGTATATGATGGAAGATATTAGAGTGAGTTTTCTAAAAGACGTAAAAGCGAGAGTAAACGGCTTATCCTTGGATGCAAAAGAAGGTGATATATCCTCAATTCCTAGGTGGGTGGCGAAGATACTGGCAAATCATGAGGGCATTGAAAGTGCCGACGACGATATTTCCACCTATATTTCGAGAGCGTTTAATCGTGAGAGAATAGCGAAGCCGCATGATTTGTCCAGTTTAGATGCTGACTTCTATATACGCGTGAATGACTTTTTTGAAAGTTTAAAGGAGAGAGAAAGAGAGAATATGTTAGTTTCGTTAAACTCTTTTGTTACGTCTAGACTCGAAAAGATTGTCAAGTTGGCAGCCGCCTCTCCACTTTCAGGGCAATTAGAAGAGAAGCTGTCAGCGGAGGAGAATCAATTATATTCTCTTATTCATCGCTCGTCTGCCTTGTTTAAAAATAAGGTGCTAAAGAATCTTGGCTGAGCAGCAGACAATCGCAGCTTTAATAAACGATTTAGAAAATTTTCTTCGTGCTTTTAAGGATAGAGGAGGGAAATACAAATACTTTGATAAAATTAATCATATGATGGCTTCTAATTTGGTTTCTCTTACAATAGACTACATCGACTTTGACAGCTTCAGTCCAAATCTTGCCAAGAAGATGACTCACAATCCAGATGAAATGCTTGAGGCGTTTAATGGAGCAGTACTATCTATTCTCAAAGAGATACATCCTGATTATGCAGAGGAAATCCAAGATAAGATTAGAGTAAGAATCGGAAATTATACAGTACAAAAGGGTTTGCGAGACATTAATGCTGACATTATTGATAAACTGATTGGTGTCTCTGGTATGGTGGTGAGGTCTTCTGAGGTGAAGCCTCTTGCCAAGAAAGTTTGCTATCGGTGCCTGAATTGTAGTACAATAAACGAGGCCCAACTCAAAGGATTAGTTTTAAAGAGACCTCCTAGATGCATGAACTGTTCTGAAAAAGATCTAGAAATGGATCCAGAGAATAGCTCCTTCACAGACTTTCAAATGGTTAGGCTCCAGGAACTACCAGAAGATCTGCCTGCAGGACAGCTTCCTCATTACGTGGAAGTCACAGTAATGGGAGACCTTGTTGACCAATGCCGTCCTGGTGATAGAGTTATGCTGACCGGTATTGTACGAATAGAACAAGAGCAGCTCTCTCCTCAGGTCAAAACAAGTCTTTTCAAATTGCGAATGGAAGGAAATAATATTGAATATCTTGGAGGCAGAGCT
>DATFBG010000095.1:0-6478 GCA_035253945.1 Nitrososphaeraceae archaeon
ATTGTTGAAGATGGATGAGACAGGAAGCTGGGTCAAAGATGTCATTAACATTGAGCTGAGGGAATCAAAAAAGGTTATGAATTAAGAACACCAAAAGGGGATGATAAAACAGAAGACGCAAAAATCTTAGTTTAGAGTTCTGTTACTACGCATGCAAACTGAGTTAAAACGTGAAGAAAGACTGATGAAGTATGATACAATTTTCACCAACAAGGCTAAAACAACACTACCTGCAATGGAATGGAACAATTCATCTCATAAACTCAAAAGTATCAATCAATTCCTGCATGTCATATATCAGTTGTTATGCATTTCCATGAAGAAGCACTTCGATACGATGTTAGAAATAGAAGAAAGAATGGGCGTGCCGCTGGTCCACAATATTTCCTTTCGCCAATCAATTGAGTATAGAGCAATATAAAGGGAAAACAAGGCGATGTCGCTTCGTAGGAAAAAAGAAAAACAGGGTTTGGTGTCTTCTTTTTATTTTACCTCCATATATCCTATTTTCCATGGATGTACGGTACGTACATAATTGTATATTCCCGGTTTTTCGAAAATTACTGTGAATCTAGTAATAGAAGGAGGTCGTGGTTGCTGCCATGTCTCCATTAAGCATAGAATTTTAATAACTCAATTTTTTGTCAGAAAATTTACTATCTTATCGTTTCTAAGGTCCATCCTAGCAGAGTACCCGGATACGCAAAGTTACCTTTCATTATTGCATCCGTATATTTCGAAAACATTGATCGGTCAATACATGAACCATGCATGGGATATACGATCTCAGGCTATAGGTCCATCAGCCCTTTTGTGACTTCCGTGACTGGCTTTTCACTTGCAAATATTCCAGCACCATTGTAGAGGCTAATCATGCTCTCTGACAGGTCATCCGATAAAACGGGTTTGTTTTGCCTGGTTGAATAACTAAATCTGATGGAAAAACGACTTGGTAGTTTCTTCAACTATCATCATACTATCCCAATGATATACATGTGGAGTCATAATGAACCTGAACTGTCTTTTACCCGTAATTAGAACTTCGTTATCCCAGAAAGAAATATGGTCGGCTTGAATGTTATACCATCCAGTCAGATTTAGTTTGGAGCTCAAGTCGCTACACACTAATTCGGCATTCGCGGAGTCTAGAAAAGCCATTCCCCCCATTCGCGACTCACAAAGTGTAGAAATGCCACATAAGTTAGCTTCTGGAGAGGAATTGCGTCTTTTACCTTTTCTTCTTGCAGTTCCTATTGTTAGTATTGATATTATTATTAAGCATTGGCTCACTATTAGGACCTACTCTATCTAAAGCCTCCTTTAACTTTGGAACAGTATCATAATTCTCTATTTCAGCAGGCTTTATCCATGTGTACTGGTCGTGTTCCCAATCCAAAATAATTTCATCGGTATTGGTACGAAAATAAAATGGATGTACAACCCACGTAACATTATCAGGCGGGTTATCAATTGCTTCCAGAGGTTTGCCTTCATTCAAGACCTTGATGTTTTTGTTGGTTAAGCCTGTTTCTTCATAAGCTTCCTTGAAAGCTTGTCTTAGAGGTTCTCGTTGTCTTTCAATATAGCCACTTACTGCGGCCCATTTTCCCTTCATTGACCTTACCTTTTGGCTCCGTCTAAGAAGCAATATCTTGCCATGATATTCTATGAAGACAGTGACAACATTATTTTTTATTGTCATTTTTTTATTATTATTTTTGTTGTTATCATTATTATGTTTAGTTAAAGGCATGAATTGTGTAGCCATTAACAATATGGAGGTAAACTAGATATAACTACCGTTTATACTCCTGCTGGCACGACCGGTTAAGGTATTTCTGTACTTTTCACCTTGGCTGTCACAATTCTAATAATTGAAGATCCTTTTTTTCTATTAATTCTAATATCCTGACCTTTTCTTTTCCCAGGCCTTTTCGGTCGACTATTGCATATTCGACCTTTTCAATACTTTTTGAAATCATTTGATTGATCATGGATTCCTCAACCGAACACAAATTATGCCGTGCGGCTACCGCGGCTAGTCCGAATTGAGAGTTTAATAATAACTGGTTAAATTTGGTAGGATAGTGTGTTCCACCCAAAGCTATACCCACGTCCTTACATCTACTGTTTGCATTTATTTTGTGTAGCACGTACATCAAACTGTCACATACGACAGAGGCTGCGTTTTTGTCAGCCCATTCTTTTTCAGTAGAACCGATTTCAATGAAAAGGGATGGTTTTTTGAGGGAAGTAGGTCCATGATGGGTTGCCTCGATAACTATCCCATAGCTAGGAACCAAGAATCGGTTGGCACTAATTTCTTTCATGTATTGTTTTTGTAAATAAGGATAGCACATACCAAGCTCTCTTGGAATCCCACCAAATCGATTAGTATCAAAGTTGCCTGTAAAATGGCATGTCAAAGTTGGAATTCTACTTTCGGAGCTGTGTCTTGATAAGAAAATAAAGGCCAAACAGTCAGGATATATCGTATCCAAGTTGTCTAAATAAAGAAGTAAACTATTCTGAGAGAAATGCAGTTTTATATTTTTGTAGATGTACAAATCAAAGATATCGGTTCTATAGTCCTTTGTGACAGAGGCTTTGCAATCACTATCGTGTGAACCACAAAAATTTAGGTCTTGACTATTTTTTGAAAAGCCTATGCGATCAATAAGATATTCAGCCATAGTGCTGCTAGCAGGGTCTTTTTTTGATGCTACAAGCGTAAAGTAAGAGTTTGACACAGATCTGCCGACATGTTAAGTAAATTTATAAATTGCGCCATGCCAATACCCTATTGAATCAAATAAATGGGTCATAACCTTGAAGAAAATGAGGAAGATATTGGTAATATCGATGACATTTTTGATGATAACAAAGATAATATTGCTAAATTTCCAAATGCCGACCGGTCATCTGCGACCGATTCAGATTTAGCCGTCGAGCAAGACGAAGAGCCCGGACGGGATACAATTGAGAAAGAGGGTGAAATAGGAGAAGAAATAAGAGATGAAGCTGAAGGGGGGCAAGAAGAAGAATCTGACATGAATACTACAACAGTGATGACGACAGCTCCGACTACCGCCAAACCATCTACCAATGAAAGTGAGGGAGCTACCTCTACCTCATCCTCTACCTCTGCTTCTATAGTTGCGCCCTCTCCGACCTCAGATTCGAAGTTTTATGCTATAAGAACAACAGGTGGACAAGAACGTGTAGTAGCCAATGTCTTACAGAACAAGATTAAGTCAAAAAACATTGGCATTTATTCTATTCTCTTATTAGAGAACTTCAAAGGCTATATCATTGTTGAAGCTCCGGATGCTAATGTCGCGTTTCAAGCTTTAGCAGGAGTTCGACACATCAGGGGACAGATAAGAGGAGAGCTGCCTTTCAAAGATATTGAAGGATATCTCGTCAAAAAGCCAGTTGTTACAGAGCTTTCTGTTGACGATACTGTCGAGGTTATTGGAGGCCCATTCAAGGCCATGAAAGCAAAGATTACCAGAGTGGATTATGAGAAACAAGAGGCTACTGTAGTCCTACTTGATTCTCCATACCAGATTCCTGTGACTGTGGACGCAAATTATCTGAAAAAGGTTATCCACTAGGACAATTAGTATCCATCTTCGGGCTTTTCTATTATATGGTTTTGGCAGAATTTATGGAAGTAGATATATTGGCTGACATTCTTGCCTGCGTCTCATCCAGAGCTTGTTACTAAAACGGTCAGCGTGTCTAAAAGGTTGACCACGTTTATATTTGGATTGTACTTGCGTTTTCCATTAAATGACAGACAACAAGTCAATTTCTGCGTTGGTTACAGGTGGTGAGGCAAGTGCAGGACCTCCTTTGGGACCTGCATTAGGACCTATGGGGGTAAACGTTTTGCAGGTTGTAAATACTATTAATGATAAAACAAAGGACTTTTCTGGAATGAAAGTTCCAGTCAGAGTAGAAGTGGACCCAGATACAAAGAAATTCACTGTTGAGGTAGGTGTCCCGCCTACTGCGGCTTTAATAAATAAAGAAGCAGGCGTCAATAAAGGCTCCGGAACTGCTGGAACTACTTTTGCAGGAAATATAGGTATGGAAAGTGCTATTAAAATAGCAAAAATGAAATTGGATCGTTCCTATGCCAGAGATATAAGGGGAGCGGTTCAAGAGGTGATTGGTACATGCGTCAGTTTAGGAATGCGGGTCGACAATAAACCTGCAAAAGAAATCTACGCTGACATAGGGTCCGGAAAATATGACGAAGCCCTGCAGAAAGTTTAAAATATCCCAAACTATTTAATTTATTTTATAAATTTTAAAGGTGATATGAAAAAATGTCTCTTCAAGCACAACAAGCCAGTGCTGGCGGAATGCCAGTGCTGATTTTGAAAGAAGGCGCAAGTCAAACAAAAGGCAGAGATGCACAGAAAAATAACATTACAGCAGCAAAACTGATCTCCGAAATTGTTCGTACAAGTCTGGGTCCCAGAGGCATGGACAAAATGCTCGTAGACAGTCTTGGTGATGTCACAATTACAAATGATGGTGCAACTATCCTCAAGGAAATCGATGTCCAGCACCCAGCAGCCAAAATGATGGTCGAAATAAGCAAGGCAACGGACAACGAAGTAGGCGATGGCACCACTTCTGTAGTTATATTAGCAGGATCCTTGATCGAAAAAGCTGAAGACCTAATAAGCAAAGATGTGCATCCTACAATTATCGTAGATGGATATAGAAAAAGCGCGACAAAAGCTATTGAAATTCTAAACAATCTGGCTACCAAGATCGACGCAAATGATAAGGAACAATTGACTAGAATTGCCAGGACATCGATGCTAACGAAACTGATTTCACGAGAGGCTGACGAGGTGGCTGAATTAGTGGTCAATGCTATTCTCCAGGTGGCTGAACAGAAGCCAGATGGAAAAGGATATAGAGTAGATCTTGACGATATTAAAGTAGAGAAGAAGGCAGGAGGTTCTCTCGCTGATACAAAACTCATCAAAGGAATAGTTCTTGATAAAGAAGTGGTTCATGGTGGGATGCCCAAGAGAACCGAAAAGGCAAAAATAGCACTTGTTAATTCGGCTCTTGAGATTGAGAAGACAGAATTTGATGCCAAGATAAACATAAGTTCTCCTGACCAGATGAACATGTTTTTAGAAGAAGAAAATAGGATGCTCAAGAGCATGGTCGACAAAATCATTGCCACTGGTGCCAATGTTGTTATATGTCAGAAAGGGATTGATGACATTGCACAGCACTATCTTGCAAAATCAGGCATTCTTACAGTTCGCAGAGTTAAGGAAAGCGACATGACCAAACTGGCACGAGCAACAGGTGCAAGAATTGTAAACAATCTAGAAGATCTAACTGAGAAAGATATAGGTTCAGCTGACTTGGTAGAAGAACGCAAAGTTGAGACAGACAAATGGGTATTTATTGAGGGATGCAAACATCCAAAGTCAGTAACTATACTCATAAGGGGCGGATCTCAAAGAGTGGTCGACGAAGCGGACCGATCTGTTCATGATGCCTTGATGGTTACAAAAGATGTCCTTGAAAGACCAGCAATAGTAGCAGGGGGTGGATCTCCAGAGTCCTACGTTGCAGGGAAAATAAGAGAATGGTCCAATACATTATCTGGCAGAGAGCAGCTAGCGGCAGAGAAGTTTGCTGAATCATTAGAAGTAATTCCACTGACGTTAGCTGAAAATGCTGGAATGGATCCAATTGATACGATAACAGAATTGCGAGCAAGGCAAGGCAAAGGATCAAAATCGGCAGGAATTGATGCGAAAGCTGCCAAGGTTACTGACGTATCTAAATCTGATATAGTAGAACCACTCAGCGTCAAAGAACAGATCATTAAGTCAGCAACAGAAGCCGCGTCTATGATACTTAGAATAGATGATGTCATAGCCTCAAGCAAATCTGCACCTAGTGGACCACCAGGCGGTGGCGGCATGCCTCCTGGTGGCGGAATGGAGTACTAAGATAATAGCAGACATCTTAGAAATTCTTCTTTCAATTTTGTTTGCTGCCTCACCACTGCAGACTCTGCTGGGAACACACAATTCTTTTCTTTTCTGTTATTTTTTTGCTACTGGCAGGAGCGTAGGGTACTTTTGGCTTTGGTAATTTAGCCATTATCTCGAACAAATTATAAGAAACAAATCCGCTTATTCTAAGCCGGTTATTTTTATTTTCAACCTTCACTAGTACTCCGATAGTTATTTCGAACCGCCTCAAATGAGTAAAGTTACAAGCACTTGTTGTTTCGGCATTTTCTACAAGAAAATCAGACTAAGAAAATCATCGCACCTTCTAGACTAAAGATGACAATAGCAGCTACTTTTATATCTAAGCAGGAGACTTACCTCATATTGGTAACACAGGCATATTGTGTAAAATGCAAGTCAAAAAGGGATATGAAAAATGAGAAACAGGTAACAATGAAAAATGGAAGACA
>DATFBG010000096.1:0-3958 GCA_035253945.1 Nitrososphaeraceae archaeon
CATGAAGTTTGCTTTAGTCAGGTTAGCATCAGCTAGGTTGCATTCTTTCATGTCACAATACATTAGTAGTGCCTCATTCAGATTCGCGCCTTTTAGATCTGCCCTGCTAAGGTCTGCTTGAACTAAATTTATTTTGGTTAAGTTGCAGTATGATAAGTTAGTCTGAGTGCAGTTAGCCCCGTTAAGATAGGCGCCTGATAAATTCTTACCCGAAAGATTATCGGCACTAATATCAGGTTTTATAGTCAAGTTTTTCATCCTCCAACGGTTGTAATCTTCAATTCTCATCTGTTGCAAAAGCTTTTTACCTTCATCGTGCACCAAATAGCTAATCTCCTTCTTGCTATTATCATTATTACTGTGGCCATCCATTCAAATTTTTTTAGGACCACGATGTATTTACAATTTACTTTACCCTTACCCTTACCTTTACCTTTACCTATACCTTTGCACTTACACTCCTCAACAAATTAGAATTTTCAAAAAAAACCAAAGTTTGGTAATTTTTTCCTGGCCAGTAGCACAAGAATTTATTACATTATATCTCCTATAAAATAGGCTCTATGAAATAGGCATGAATGTATTCTAGGAATAAAGGCGACAGGCTCCAAAGATAAACTGGTTAATCTATGCCAGCGATAGGCAACGCCTTTTTTGGAGGCATATTAAATACGTTCTCCTCTTGCTCTTGCTGGGTTACTTTTTCAAACTCGATAGTAACCTCTGTAGGTGCACTAAATTTTGTACTTATCTCCTTTGCAAGTATCCCAATTGATTTGGGATCTGAAAATTCTTGAGATCCTTGTAGGAACACTCTTGTCTTTCTACGAATCGGAGTTCCTCCAAATTTATTGCTCAAAAAATCCTTGATCATTTGTATCGATTCTTCAGGAATTTCATTGTAATAAAAACAGATTCCATGGACAGGCTCTTTGTCAAACGGGGTTCCATATCGATACCAGAAAACGCCAAAATGTTGATACTCCCCTTGCATACACTTGACTTCCCAATGATTAGCCTTTTCTGGAGGATAGGCTGCCTCTAAAACATCTTCGGCTGTAAGTCTCCAGTATCTCAGCCGCATATCTATTTGGAAGTCATAGTCTTAACCTCGTATAAGAATCTGTTGGTAAGTTCAAATACTAATCAAAAAAAATAAAAGAAGTAATAACTAGGTCGTACTTTGTGTGTCGCAATCAGACTGAGAATGGAGACCTTCCCTCAGTATCAGAAACTATAATAAAATTGTTGGCAGAAATGGAAAAACACTACGAGGATAAGAACAATAAATATTTCGAAAATTTGCTGAATTATCCAAATCATATCATAAGAACAAGAGCCGTCTGTATCCTTGCAGATATCGCTGCAGAAGATTCGATAGAATTATTGAGCAACGTACTCAAACATGACTCGGATGCTCTTGTAAGACATGAAGCAGCATTTTCTCTAGGACAGCTCGGGTTTGAAAGCGGTTTAGAACCGTTATTACAGGCAGTAGAATCCGACCCGAGTTTTTTTGTTCGTCACGAGGCAGCTATTGCTCTAGGAGTTATAGGATCTGAAAAAGCAAGGGCGACACTGACGGATGCATTGCATGACTTAAGTGAAGAGGTCAGGGGATCAGCCCTAGTTGCACTTGCGAACCTTGAATATATTTCAACCATAAAGAGAAAAAACAAATTTACCAAAATGACAGGCGGCTGAGGATAAGCCAGGAAAGGAGGCGTATTTCATGCTCTTGACTCACGAAGTAGCAAAATGATAGGCTATACAACGATAGCTTTCTGTCAAAAGCAATAGCTATTCAGATACTACTATAGATCCATTTGCGCTCATGGTAAATCTATAAACTCCATCGACCTCAGAGTCCTCGAATATCTCCGCATCATGTGTGATGATTATAATCTGAGATAATGGCCCTAACCCTTCTTTAAAGGAGTCGGATATTATCCTTACAAGAGATTTTCTTCTTTCCTCGTCTAAATGTATCGTTGGTTCATCCAAAATGACGAAGTCTAGTTTATTTGAACTCAGCATTTGTGCAATTGCCAACCTTAAAGCAAGTGCAACTGCAACTTTTTCACCTCCGCTAAGAGAATCCATATCTACGTCTCCAAAAGTACCATAACAAACTATTTGTACATCTCGGGCTTTTTCGGAAAGCTCTATTCTCGATATCCCAATCTTAAACATAGAAAGAAGTGCTGACGCCTTTGCTGACAGGATTTTTAGCGCCCAAGATCTAAGGCTTAATGCAACGGGTCCATCTCTGTTAAACACTCGAGACCTAATATTCTCAAGGTTAGTAAGGAATTCTGCAGCCGATTCAAGTTCTGATAAGATTCTTTTCGATGTATTTATAGCATTCTTGCAATCCTCAATAATAACACATATTGCGCCTAGCCTAGTATTGATCTCTAGAAGCTCATTTGATAATCTTGTTCTTCTAAGCTTTGAATCAGTATATTCTTGCATCTTTAAACCTTCAACGAGCTTTCTCAGCTCGGTAATTTTTCTAGCCAATGACCTTGAAAAGTCATCTATTTCCAACTGTCTGGGGTCGTCTACTTTAGTAAGGATTTCAGGAACTTTGACAAGATCATTTTTTTTGTTCTGAAATTCCAATTCTAGATCTAGTATATCCTTAAGATCTCCAATGTTCAATGAGGCAAGAAGCTTTTCGGCTGATTCGATGTTTTTCTCTTTGTCTTCTATAATCTTTTCTTCTCTCTTTAAACTGATCTTTTCAGTCAGCATTTTTTCCCGTTCATTGATTTTACTTCTAATTTCTGCTTGAATATTATCTGCATCAAATATTTTTTGAATCTCGATATGAGTCGGGGCACCGCATAATGGGCATTTCCCGTCCGCTTTAATCTCGATTCTTTTCGCACACTCCAAAATACCTCTCAATTTACCGTTTTCTCCTTCGTTCAATACTACTCTATTTTCGAGATCCTCGAGCTCTGCCCTTATCATCTGTAAGTTTATGTTAACCTCTTCTTTATCGGAAATCATTTTTAGGGATTTACGAGCTTCATTTATGAGTCCCTCCAGCTTTACTGTCTCTTGCGCTAAAGATTCCCTTTTCCCTTTAACATATCTCACTATAGAATCCTCCATAGCATGTAGCTCTCTAGCATGTAGTATTAGGGGCTCCATTCGTTGTATCTCGTTTTCGGTATGAACAATCTGTTCACTTACGTTATATTTCTGGGCCTGTAATCTTAAAAACTGATTTTCTGCGTTCTTCAAATCTGCCATCTTGCTATTGATGACTGTTTTGATGGATGCAATCTGCTTGTCATCAAATCCTCCATTAGTCTCTCTCAATCTTTCTCTAAAACGGTCGACCACCTCGTACATGCAGAGATATGCATTGTCTAATCTGTCGATACCAATCAGGCTGTTAAGTAATTCCTTGAACTCTTTGGGTTTTGAATCGATAATACTACTCAGCTCGCCTTGCTGAACTATTGCCGCTGCCCTTAGTTTTTTGTAGTCAAGACCTAGAATCTTGGCAATTTCTCCGCTCATTGAATCTCCAAGTTGCTTTCTTTCCCCAGAAATTAAAGTTCTGTAAACAATCGTTTTGGAATCTAAAACCTCATCAAGCCTAGCAAATATGGATTGTCCACCGTTTCCAAGTTGCCTATGAGCATTATACTCTTTTGACCCAACGGTGAATCTTACATTCAGGGATGAAGATTCAGATCCTCTACGAACAAGGTTTTTGTTTGTCTTTCTGGTATGCTGTCCGTACAAAGCAAAAGTAATAGCATCTATAATACTCGATTTACCAGAGCCATTATGCCCTACGAATACGCAGATTCCTCGATTAAATGTAAGCTTAGTTGTGTTATGAGAAATGAAGTTCTCCAGTTCAATGGCCTTAATCATCCGCTAACAATATTCTCCTTTTGTCAACCATTGTCATTTGGATCACTATCAGAGGACA
>DATFBG010000097.1:0-4749 GCA_035253945.1 Nitrososphaeraceae archaeon
TCTTGGCTATGCCCAGAGATTGGATATACCTTTTGAAGAAGGACTTCTCAAGGACCGGTATAGCAAGAAGGGCTTTATGAGGAGCTTTATTGAGCCATATCATGCAAGCAGAGTGGCGATAAGTAGCAGTATTACGCCTATACGGAACATAATTGAGGGTAGAAACGTAGTTATCATTGATGACAGCATAGTCAGGGGCACGAGCTCTGCTTCAATAATTGAGATAATACGTAGGGCTGGAGCAAAGAAGGTTGGCCTCTTGGTTACCTATCCTCCAATTCGATTTCCCTGCTATGCGGGAATAGACTTTCCCTCCCAGGATGAGCTTTTAGCTTACAGGGAGGCCATGAACGAAAAATCTGAGATCAATATTGCGTTCAAGATATCTCAACGGATAGGGGCAGATTACATAGGCTATAACGACACGTCGAACCTTGCAAAAGCTATCGGCTTGCCGGAGACGGAATTATGTTTTACTTGTTCCACTGGTGATTATTCGCCGCTCGGAATTAAACCGACTTTTAAGTCAAGGGCAGAAATGAAGGGAGACAGGTAACTATTCAATGTACGACTAATTAACATATTCTTTTGAGCACGGTATAAGTTAGTCTGGACCTCAGAAGCTATATTTCTCCGAATAAAAGATATAGCATAGACCACTTACTTCAGCTCCATGCGGTTAATTGTTATTATGGCGGCTGCTTTGGGATCGCTTTCTACCATAATAGTGGGGCTATTTCTAATATCCTTTGTTCCGACCAAGAATTATTCTTTAGATGTTGATCCAATGAAAGATGAGCAGTCGCTATTTGTTAATGCTCGGGTTGTCCTCACAAATACTGGAAAAATGCCATTAACGAATTTGTACGTAGACTATGGCCCTACCGTGGAATCCATTTCTAAGCTTGACCCCGGCCAAAAAGTATCCCTATCTCCGCCTTCCGGGAGCAACTTGGACAGGGTGGTGGTCTCAACAAATGAGGGGATAAATGTGACGAAGGAATATCGAAAGCCAATCAAGTTACCTGGAATGATAGGTTCCTGAATGTAGAAGATCGGTATACTTTTGGGTACCTATCCTCCTCAGCTTCACATCTTTCAAATAGATTTCTCTATTGAGTTTTCTCTTATATTCATTCACTTTATCACTAATCTCTCTATGTCTTGTACCCACAATCTGACATGCAAGTATCCCTGCATTTTTGGCGCTGTTGATAGCAACAGTCGCAACCGGCACCCCTGGGGGCATCTGAACTATAGAGAGAAGAGAATCAAGTCCATTGAAAGAGGAACTTTTAATAGGGACTCCTATAACGGGAACAGAAGTGATTGCTGCAATCATTCCGGGTAGGTGAGCTGCTCCACCCGCCCCTGCAATTATTGATAAGATTCCACGCTTTTTAGCAAACTTGGCATATTCAAACATTGAGTCAGCTGTTCGATGGGCAGAGAGGATTCGTACCTCGTGCTTCACATCGAAATATTGTAGGACATCAGCGGCTTCTTTCATTATAGGTAAATCAGAATCGCTGCCCATAACAACTCCTACAAGAATCTGGGACATCTCCATCTCCCCTTGAAAAGATCACATGCTCTCCAGTGTCAGAGCTTTTCTTGCTTGTTTTGCTTTTTGTAATGCAACATAGGTACTATCAGCTGTGACAGTAATATGACCTAGCTTTCGGTTAGGCTTAGATATCCTCTTTCCGTACAAGTATAGCTTCGCTCCCTGTATTGAACAAAATTTTTTCAGTCCCTTTATTCTATAGGGGCCATTACAATCTGCTGAACCTAGAATGTTAACCATTACTGCTGGGGAAAGTAACTTGGGCCTGGACAATGGTAGATTTGATATGGCACGGAGATGCTGTTCAAACTGAGAGACTGAACATGCCTCAATGCTGTAATGACCTGAATTATGAGGTCTAGGCGAGACTTCATTTACTAATATCTGATTATCATCTGTTAGAAACATCTCTATTCCAAATATCCCGGACCCGCCAAGAGCGGAGGCCGTTCTTTCTGCTATCTTTGTGGCCTTTTGTCGAATCGATTTTGAGACTCTGGCGGGGGCGATTGTAGCTTCTAGGATATTATTATTATGAATATTTTCTACAACTGGAAAGGACTCAATCTGACCGCTCTTACTTCTGGCAACCATCACAGATAACTCTTTTCTAAAGTCAATGAGTCGTTCGACCATGTATTTTTTTCCATCAATATGGTCGTACCACTTAAGTAGATCCTCTTCAGAACGTATAAGCGTATTACCTCTTCCGTCGTAGGAGTCCTCGCATGCTTTTACTAGGAGGGGAAAGCCATACGTATTAGCCAACCGTTTCAAGGTTTCCTTTTCATCAATAAGGGCAAACTGTGGTAATGGGATTTTTCTTCTTTTAAGATAGTTCTTTTGTCTATATTTATCCTGAATAATATGTAGAATATTGGCAGAGGGGTGTATCTCATGTTTACCTATTTCTAATCCTTTGAGAACTGACGAATTGGCCAATTCGATTTCGTAAGTCACTATATCACACCTAGATGCAAGATTCTCAATAGCCATCTGATCTCTAAAGTCTGCTACAATCTGCTCGTCAACTACTGTGGATGCGGGACATTCTCTTTGCGGATCCAAAACTACGACCTTGAATGACATTCGTTTTGCTTCCTGTGCTATCATCTTGCCAAGCTGTCCGCCGCCTATAATTCCTATTGATGTTGGGTTCTGAACCTCGAATGCATCGGGATCCCTATATAGCATAGAATTATATTGTTAGACGTAACACCGAGGTTAAAAGGGTTATTTAGTAATGGTCTTGAGCCTAAATAAGATCTTTTTTCATGCTAAGGGGAGGATCTAGAAAAAATGAAAGCGAGTAAGACAGTGGCCATAGTAATAGGAGCTGGAGGAGGAGTGGGAAAAGCAATTTCCAAGCGGCTTTTTTATGAAGGAGCGAGAATAGTTGTAGTAGGAAGAGATCTTTCGAAGTTAACAATGTTGGCCCAAGATTATGGTGACGAAAGCAGAGTGCTTCCGATTAGAGCGGACGTTACCAAAGAAACCGATGTAGTAAATATGATAGATCAGACGATTTCCGTATTTGACAGAATCGATATTTTAATCAATAGTGCTGGGGCCATAAATGAACCAAAACCTTTCCATCTTATGAGCGAAGATCAGTGGACTTCGTTAATTGAGACTAATCTTATAGGTACGTTGCGAGCGACTAAATCTGTATTGCCAATTATGATGGAATCAAAAGCTGGTAATATAGTCAATATATCATCACTGCTGGGAATGCGAGCCATTCCGCGTGTTCCCCTCTCCGTGTATGGAGTAACGAAGGCAGCAGTAATAATGTTCACAAAGAGTATAGCAGTTGAATATGGTCAGTACGGAATCCGTTGCAATTGTATAGCACCATCTACGATCCGTACCCAAAGCATGGAGCCGTACCTTGAAGATGAAGAGGCTAGGATGACGCTTGAATCATCATTTCCATTGCGAAGAATAGGTAATGCAGAAGATATTGCAGGAGCTGTAGCATATCTTTGCTCAAACGATGCAAACTGGATCACTGGAGTAGTGCTTACTGTGGATGGAGGCATATCTGCAAAACAATAGAATCCTCAACAACTCAAATTTTAGCTATAGTTAATGTAATTCATTATTGAGAATCTCTCGATAGTTGTTCACTAATGGAATCACATGCTTCATAATTATGTTGTGAAAATCAGCAGTGCCAACATCAAAAGACATTAGTAATACATAGGCTAACCTATTGTTGTTGTCAGTTATAGGAATTGTCGCTCTTATCAGCTTTGCGTAATGTGATGAAGCATAGTTTATCTTTCCTAAATGAGACTCCCATCGAAGCCGTGTGTACTGCCTAGTAGCAGCTGTAATTGCATACTGAGTCCTCTCTTCTGGGGTAAGCAAAGGGGTGAGTCCCTTTCTCTCTGAAAAAGCCAAAAGTTCACCGTCCTCATCAGCAATACCTGCAAACCTAATAGCAGGATTGACTGAGATAACCTTGTCACAGATTTCCCGAAAAAATTTTCTGTCCAAGCCTGTAAGAAATGTTATTAAAACATGTATTGATTCTTTCGCTTTTAGATAGATGTCCTCAAGCATATTCTAGTCACTAGATTCAATTTCACTTAAAGGTGCCAGTGGATTAGCATCAAAATGCTTTATTTGTCCGAAGCACTGATGGATCTGATTGGATAATAAAAAGTACGTTCTGGACACAAGCATAGTGATTGGAAGACAAATCAGTTTAAAGCTTGCTAACAATGAAATAAGAAAAGGAAGCGAAATTATAATCCCTATTGCTGTCTTGGATGAACTGCAGTCACAGGCATCTGATAATAAGGAACACGGGATTGATGGTCTTGAAGAAATCAGAAAAATAAGAGAACTTTGCGGAAGCAGAGGAGTATTACTTCATTTCACAGGACAAAGACCCACCCTTAATGATATTAGACTTGCCAAGAAAGGTCGTATTGATTCTATTATAAAGGATGTTGCTAGAGAAAATGATGCTATACTCTTAACGGCAGATTACATTCAATATCTCGTAGCGTCAGCTCAGGGAGTAAATTCTTAGCTACTAAAACCCTCGGAGGCGAGCACTTATCTCACATTTGAAAAATTCTTTGACGAGAATACAATGAGTGTGCACTTAAAGGAAGGAGTAACACCTATGGCCAAAAGTGGGAAACCTGGAAACTTTCAGCTATTGCAAC
>DATFBG010000098.1:0-23388 GCA_035253945.1 Nitrososphaeraceae archaeon
CGATTGATGTTTCATACCCAAATTTCTTACTAGACCTAAGACAACTCGGAGCAAAGATAAGATTTCAATAGCATTCAAATTATTTTCAAGCCTTTCCGTGTTATTAACTCAATGAATTAGAATTGAAAAAAATCTTATCCAATATTCATTGGTTTACAAGGATAGACATTATTATTGTATCACGGTTATTTGAAAGCGATATGGAAGTGGAATATATTAGAGTCTTGTTAAAGCTTTCTCCAGTAGTGCTATGGTTGGCAGCTTAATCGGCGAACGCTTTGCTTGCATGAGTTTTGGAGAAAGTCATGGCAAATGTGTAGGTATGATTATCGACGGGTGCCCGGCAGGATTGGAGCTGAGTGAATCAGATATTCAACCTTTGCTTGATCTTAGAAGACCGGGTCAAACAATAATTGCCACACAAAGAAAAGAAGAAGACAAGGTAGAAATTCTGTCCGGAGTTTTTGAGGGTTTCACTACAGGTGCCCCGATATGTATGTTAATATGGAACAGGGATTCTAACTCCCGTTCCTACGATGCAATTATAACAACACCTAGGCCTGGGCATTCGGATTATCCTGCGCAAGTAAAGTACTCTGGCTATGCAGACCATCGGGGAGGAGGAAGATTTTCCGGACGGTTGACTGCTACATTTGTCATGGCAGGCGCAGTTGCGCAGAAATTGCTTTATCATACCCTAGGCATAGAAATAACTGCTTATACAGTCCAAATTGGTCGAATAAGGGCAAGCGAGATCAATTTAGAAGATGCAAGAAAAAACAGATATACGAATGATATTCGGTGCCCTGATTTAACCATCGTGGATCATATGAGGGAAGCAATACTGCAGAACAAGAAAGAAGGAGACTCTTTGGGTGGGGTTATTGAATGTGTATGCACAGGTTTGCCAGTAGGTTTGGGCGAGCCCATTTTTTCATCTTTAGAAGCTGATATAAGCAAGGCAGTATTTAGCATTCCTGCTGTTAAAGCGGTTGAATTCGGTTCAGGTTTCCTGGGATCTGAAAAAAAGGGATCGGAGAATAATGACTTGTTTACCGTCAAAAATGGCAGAATAATGACAAAAACAAACAACGCAGGAGGAATTTTAGGGGGACTATCCAATGGAATGCCCATAATAATGCGAATTGGTTTTAAACCTGCTTCTTCAATAAGCCGTACACAAAGGACAGTAGACACTTCGACCCTCGCCGAAATTGATCTCAGTGTGTCTGGGAGACACGATCCATGTGTAGTGCCAAGGGCGCCTCCAGTAGTAGAATCTATAGTATCCGTTATTATTGCAGATCATGCTATTAGGTCTGGATTCATAGGACCTGTTTTGAAGAAATGGTCAAAAAAAAGAGAGACGAGGAATTAAGTAAGCTGCGAGCTGAGATTCGCAATGTTACACTTGATATTATAGATAAGGTTCACAAAAGAATGGAGCTTTCTGAACGAATTGGAACCGTTAAGGGCAATCTGAATATCGAGATAGAGGATGAAAGGGTTGAACAGGAGGTACGCGCGTCTGTCACGGAATTGTCCCACAAAGTGGGAATCGATCCCGCCTTCTCCGGAAGGCTCTTAAATATAATGCTCACGGAGTCCATCCGATTGCAACATATGCAGCAAAAAAAGGCGGAGAGCACTAGTTCGGAATATACTCACCTCACAGTTTTTATTAAAGCCAAGGAACTAGAGAACGCAGGAAAAAAGATTATACATTTGGAGGTTGGAGAACCTGATTTTCCACCACCTAGGAAGATAAAGAAAGCTTTAATTGAGTCGTACAACAAAAAACAGTATCATTACACGGACTCGAGAGGACTACTGAAGCTACGCCAGGCCATTGCAAAAAAAGTTGGCTATGGGATTATGCATGATGAGGTAATTGTCACTTCAGGAGGAAGATTCGCCATATTTTCTGCCATTCTCTCTATATTAAAGCCAGGAGAGGAGGTAATTTCCATTGACCCAGCTTGGCCTGCCTATCAAGAGTTCGTAGATTTTGCTGGGGGCAAAATAAAAACTCTAAAGACTACTTTTGAGGAAAAGTGGACCCCTGATGTAAAACAACTAGAAGAAATGGTAGACGATCACACGAAAGTGATTATTCTAAACTATCCGAATAATCCTACTGGCAAGGTTTTGGATGAAAAGTACATTACAAAAATCATCTCTTTAGCCGAGGATAAGGGGCTGTACGTGATAAGCGATGAGGTTTATTCAGACTATGCATTTAAGAGGTTCACGAGTTTGATACGTTATAAATATGACAAAAGTATAGTAGTTTCGTCATTTTCCAAGTCCTGTGCTATGACAGGTTTCAGAGTCGGTTATGGAATTGCCAGGAAAGAAATCATTGACAAGATGGCAAGGGTTCAGGCTATTGCCTTAACTAGCGTGGCAGAACCTATGCAGCACGCCGCGCTAGGTGCGATAGACTACAATCCTGCGGGAAACGTGAAATTAATCAAAGAACGACTAGACCTAATTTCGGAGAAGCTAAGCCATATGTCACTTGATTTCGTAACTCCAGAGGGTGCCATGTATGTGTACCCTCGGTTAAGAGGTCTAATCCAGAATGATGTGACATTAGTAGAAAAGCTTCTAGATTTGGGAGTCGCCGTTGCACCAGGGAGTGGATTCGGAGAGAATTATAAACAATTTATCAGAATTTCAGCCTGTCAGCCGAAAAAACTATTGGAACAGGGATTAGAAATCATTAGATCGATTATGCTTAAGCACTGATGAAAATGGTCCAACAAGTATCTATTATAGGTGCTGGAGGCAAAATGGGCTCTTGGTTTTCAAGATACTTTTCTGAAAAATCGGGGACAAAAGTTCTAGCGTATGATTCAAATGCGCTCTGGAGACCTCCTACACATGTAACAGTGTGTTCAAATGTAGATAGCTGTGTAAGCGAAGCAGATCTTGTAGTAGTGTGCGTACCGATTACTAGCGCACCATCAGTCATAAAGAATTGCGCTTTAAGTATGAAATCAGGGTCTGTACTGGCAGAGATCTCCTCGATTAAAGCTAAGACTTTTTTGGTATTGAAGAAATATTCTGATAAGATTTTCCCCCTTTGTATACATCCCATGTTTGGACCAGGAGCGTCCAGTATAAAGGACACAAGAATACTCCTTGTGCCAGTAAGAAACCAGAAGACAGAGTCAGACACGATATCTTCTCTTATGCGAGGATCAGAAATTATAGTACTTCCTACTGCCCAAGTGCATGATAAATACATGGCAATAATTCTTGGATTAACTTATTTTGTGAACATGGTACTCGCTAAGATCCTATCGAAAGAGGACATCTTATATTTGGAAAAGATCTCGGGCACTTTTTTTGGAATCCAGCTCCTTCTAATGCAAGGAATTATAAGTGATGATCCTAGTCTTATTGTTTCAATCATTTCTCGCAACTCACATACCAAAAAGCGCATTTCAGAATATCTGTCTGAAGCGGACGCACTTAGAAGTATAATACTGGGAGGAAGGGATAGTGAATTGTTGAGAGATTTAAGTAAGGTCAAATCAATCTTCGAACGAAGCTTTGACCTGCATATGTCCTATCGAAATATGTATACTATGTTTAGGAAGCAGAAGGAACTTAGCTAGACCAGCCTATCCTAAATCATAAGACTTTTAGACGTCTACTTGGTTCTACGATAACAGGAAAATATTATAGAACACTAGAAAAGCTTCATACGGAACCTTAAGCAAAAATTGTGATGCTTGTATAGGTACTCTTGGACAAAACTACAAGATTAGCCTCTCATGGTATATATCATTAATAATGCACATGAAAAGGTAATGAAAAAGCAATTTGCTAACCACCTCTTGTGCCTTCAACATGACAACAGAGAGATAAGGCTTTCATTAGTTCCGCTGGATGTTGCAGATGACAACGAATGTATTGAAGGATTTTTGCGATGCCCTCAATGTGAAGCTATATATCCCATAATAGAAGGTGTCGCGATTGTTGTAAAGAATTTCTCCGGCTATGTCCAGAGGAGAACTTCTAGCTATGGCAAATGGTTATTAAAAATAAGAACGGACAAGATGAAAGGTTTCTTAATAGAAGCAAGTAGGCACTTTGAGACATCTTATGTTGGAAACGATCGCTACGAAGAGAGCGGCGTTTGGTTTGCACCATATAGATGGACGCATTATGACCATGAGTCAACAGATAGACTTCTGAGCTCTTTAAAATGGAGGTTGAAACCAAACGAATTATACAATAGAGTAATTCATGGAACAAATCCAAAAATGGATGGTATAGCCCTTGACATGGGTTGTTCATTGGGCTACAGTACCCTGACACTTGCTAAAAAATACGCTTTTACCATAGGGATTGATTTATCTTTTTCTTTTATAAAAGAAGCTAGAAGAAGGATGTTTGAATATAGGCAGGGAAACGTAGAATTCTGTGTCGCGGATTGCCTTCTAGCGCCGTTTAGCTCAGGAAAATTCGATTTGGTTATTGTATTCAACATGGTAAACTTGCTAGACGCATCAAAACTGGTCTCTTCCATTCACTCTCTCTTGAAACCCTCTGGTTATACTATTATTGCGGATCCTTTTGATTTTAATCACGAACCTCGACCCCAAGCCAGATTCGATAGCCATTCGTTTAGAGAGTTTCTTGAAAGTTCCAAGTTCAAGATCGAAGACAAGACAGGTATAAAAGAATCTTATATTCCATGGATTCTGAAAATAAGTGAGAGAATATATCTAGTCTATTTCGTTGACTATATCAAAGCAAGAAAAATTTCCAAACACAAACCACTTTGATGTCAATACTACATAGTCATTCGGGAGTCTTATTCGCGATGATAGAAATAGCTCCAATAAGTTTGATCAACTGAGCCCGGGATGCCAACTACCATTACATTCGATGTATGGCTGTCAATCTATAGATCAAATATTTTGGGCTTTGGACTATATACGCACACCTTTGCTATATTTTGTCCACAGTTTACACATTAAGGAGTAGATCATTATTAGAAAAATATGAAAATTACAACATCCAGCCAGCTTTGCGTTTTGAAGTAGCCTACAGGTACCTACATTTACGTCCTGTTTTATCTCTATATTCGGAACCAAATTCCGATAAGGAAGATAGATCCTGACTATGAAATATAGAGCCATCTTTGCAGACGAGCCTGTCTCCTATGCAGCAGCTAGCACATATTCCAATTCCGCATTTCATATAACGCTCAAGACTAGCTTGAAGTGGAATTGATCTTGCTTCAGCAAGATCGAAAACCTTCTTCATCATACCTTCAGGCCCACAGGTGTATATGGTATCAAACCCTTCTACACTTATCAGATCCAGCATAGCATCTGTGGTCTGTCCTTTTATTCCGTAGCTACCATCCTCCGTCGTAATGAGGACTCGGTGGTTTGTATCTCCTAAGCATTTTCCTGCCAGCTTTTCGAAGAATACTTCCGAATGGGTTTTTGCTCCGATAATTAAAGTAGTATCGATTCTGGCATCATTAAGATGACCTGCCAACCGCAGTAATGGAACTAACCCAGTTCCTCCTCCTACGAGCAACACTTTCTTGGCATTCTCTCGAATTTCAAAAGAATTCCCGTATGGCCCTCTCACGCCTAGCTTTTCACCTACTTTCTTATCGTACAACGAGGTTGAACCATATCCCTTCTTACGTACAGTAACTGCTGCATAAAGTTTTTTGTGCCAGATCATTACACTCATAGGTAGCTCCTCTACTCCCGGAATCCAAACCATCAAGAACTGCCCTGGTCTTGCCTTCGAACTAGTTCCGTCCCTGAATGCCAAAGTTCGTACTGTCGGTGTCTCCTCAACTATTTCTTCCACCTTGACAATCCGAAGACTGTCAAAATTTGTGCGCAAGGCCTATTATCTCCATTACGCTCTTAGTATTTTTCCTTTTTAGATAAGTCTGTATGCCCATGCAAATAGTATAAAAGCTGGACAATCCTTCCGTAGCTATAACACTTCCCAATTGAACTGCGGATGCTCCTGCAAGCATTGCCTCTACAGCATCCTTCCAATTGAAGATACCACCACATGCTATGACTGGGATTTCAATGCGTTTTGTAATTTCGTAAACGCACCTTATCGCTAGAGGTTTGATTGGTTTACCCGAGAGTCCGCCTATTTTGTTGCTAAGTATAGGCATTCCCGTCTCAATGTCTATTGCCATCGCCCTAAGCGTATTAATGGCAGTTATTCCGTCTGCCCCGGCATCTTTTGCGATGGACGCGACTGAAAGTACATCAGCGTTTCCTACTCCCACTTTTACGAATACTGGTTTAGTTGTATGCGTTTTTGTTGCCTTGACGATTCGGTAAACCATTTCTGGATCATCCCCCACGTCCATGCCCATCTTTGCGACATGCGGACATGAAAGATTAATCTCGTAGCCAATGATATTCAGCCTGTCGAATTTTTTAACTAGCGAAGGAAAATCCTTATCAGATGATCCTACGAGACTTACTAATATGGGGAGATCATTTTTCTCCCTAATTTCTTCCGAAAAAGCATCAGCACCTGGATTAGCTAAACCTACCGCATTTAGATAACCCGAATTGTCCAATGAAACAATAGTTGGATTTCTATATCCTTCTATCGGAGAAGTACTGATCGACTTACTAACGATGGCACCTACATTTAATTTATACAACCTTCTAAATAGAGTCATGGAGATGCCCAGAAAACCTGAAGCAAGCATAGTTGGATTACGCAAGCAGATGCCCCCAAAACTTACAGAAAGGCTATTGCTTGATGGATATTGTTCTCTTCTCAATTCGAACGCATCTCCAGCAAGCTACAATGTACCCGTATAAACTTTTTCTCATATGAATTGCATAACCCTGGCTAATATAAGATGGGTTTCGTTCGATATTCAAAGAGCAGCATAAACCTGGAGATATCGAGATAAAATTTCTAGTCTGGGCGATTTAGAAACAGGACGTATTTTGGGCTAGGAACGAACTCGGTATAATATTCAACATCATTTAAACCTTAACGGAACAGTTTATCCAAAAAACTTACTTGGGGAATACAAATTTAAGAGAGGATGCACAGACATTTAGAAAAACCGATGTTTGTTCCCTGAATCGAAACCATGTATTTGGTGTTATAGGGTGCTGCATTTTCGAATATGAAATTGGGATTCAGTAGTAACGCATTTAAAAAATTTTCATTAGATCAATGCATCCCATTAATATCCAAGATAGGTTATTCTGCAATCGAAATACTTTGTGACCTGCCACATGCATACCCGCCCAAAGAGCAAGATGTAACTAAGACACGAGAGCTCCTCTCCAAACATAACCTAGAAATTTCTAATCTAAACACATTTACTTTGTATGCTATCAAGGACACCTATCATCCGTCCTGGATTGAGGATGTAAGTAAACTAAGGCAAATACGTTTCGAGCATACAAAAAATTGTATGGAACTTGCAAATGAGTTGGGTTGTAGAAATATATCAACTGAAGCGGGGGGTCCATTGGATACAAGAACAAATGATCCCGTTATGCTGACGCGTCGATTTGCAAGAGAGATGAACAAATTATCACGATTCGCAGAGGACCAAGAAATAAAAGTGCTTATAGAGCCTGAACCTGGTCTAATACTGGAAACGTCTCGGGATTTCTTATCCTTCATTAAGAAGATCGAATCAGAATACATTAGGCTAAATTTTGATATTGCTCATTTTTATTGTGTAAGGGAAGATCCTGCTGAAGTGATCTATCGGCTATCGGATTATATAGAACATTTTCACCTGTCCGATATTGCGGTTAATGGGATTCATAACCATTTAATTCCCGGGGAGGGAGCAATTAACTTTAAATCGGTATTCAAAGCAATTGCCGACCTCGGGTATAAAGGATTTGTAACAGTGGAATTATATACATATCAGAATAATCCTGTATACGCAGCCACTAAAGCCTTTGAATTCTTGCAGAGCCTAAACTTAGATCTCACATAGCACATTGCAAAATGGGGACACATTTTTAGCTAGCTCAAGGCCGATTTCTATTTTAACACGTGAATTTGGCAACTCCCCTTGTATATATTATACAGTTATAAATATAAATAATAACACACCCGAAAAGTTCGGAATTGATAAGGCACGTAATACTGCTTGATATCGTGGGATTAGAGGTCAACAACTTAGAATCTGGAAATCTGTTGCCGAACATTTCAAAGATTGCTTCAACTGGCGAGTGTTCTAGGTTGGAACCTGTGTTTCCTGCAGTAACATGTACAGTCCAAGCTAGCATATTATCGGGAAAATATCCGAATGAACACGGAATTATTTGTAATGGTTTGTATAATAGAAACAAACACGAGGTGTCTTTTTGGGAGCAAGCCAACAGTCTAGTTGAGACTGAGAGAATATGGGACTTGGTAAAGAAAAAAAGACCAGATGCTAGAACTGCCGTCCTTTTCGGACAGCACACGATGTATTCGAATGCAGATTTTGTTGTAACGCCTAGGCCTCTTCATATGGCAGACGAAATGATAATGTGGTGCTATTCGAGGCCCCCCGGATACTATGAAGAACTAAAATACAAATTTGGTGAATTTAATCTGGCCAGCTACTGGGGCCCTTTGGCTTCTCAGGAGTCCAGTGCTTGGATAGTCAAAGCAGCATTATATACACTGGAACACCAGCGACCAAACTTCATGTTCGTGTATATTCCACATGCAGACTATTCTGCCCAAAAGTTCGGTAAGAACAGCAGAGCGATTCAAAACGACCTGAAAAGGGCAGATGAGCTTGTGGGAAATATTGTACAGAAGGTAACAGATTTGGGAATAAAAAACGAAACGCTATTCATAATATTTTCTGAATACTCGTTTAATGACGTGAAATCGTCTGTTCCTCTAAACCAAAAACTTCGCGATGCAAGTTTACTCACCACTCGCAATATCCACGAGAAAGAATACTTAGATTTAGAATATAGTAATGCATTTGCCATGGTGGACCACCAAATAGCGCATATCTATGTAAAAAAAGGCTTCGAGGATAAAGCCAGGAAAGTACTTGAGAATGTTGATGGCGTAAATACTGTGTTGACCTCGGTAGAGAAAAAGAAGCTCAAGATTGATCACAAAGAGCGCACCGGTGACATAATTGCAATATCCGATCGAGACAAATGGTTTAATTATAATTGGTGGTACGATGGCGAGAGGGCTCCGAAGTTTGCTGGGACAGTTGATATACACAGAAAACCTGGCTATGATCCGCTAGAATTATGCTTAGATTATACCACTAAGTCGATCTCTCAAGACACAAGCTTGATCAAGGGCTCGCATGGTCTCCCACCCGACGTACAAAAAGACGAAGGGCTTGCATTGTATGTTTCTAATCGCCAAACTGGTATGATGGAAAACAATCAAGAATCTTGCCAAAGCATATCTTCAGTGAAGCTTGGTAAATACCTCATCGATTTGCTAACGACTTGAAGTTAGCGCAGCTGAGATGTGACAAACCGCTGCAAGTTTCATTTATTAGTCGATAGGATGTATGCGCGACAGAAGTATGCAATCAGAGAAAGATGACATCAAAAGCACTCACCAAGTATTTGCTTCTCATGTTAGAAAAGGTCTTTGCCAGAGCTTCGGGCAGAAATGGATAGATCCGAAGTTTTTCTATGACGAGAAGGGATCATATCTTTTCGACCAAATATGTCTCCAACGCGAATACTATATAACAAGAACGGAGACTGAAATATTAGAGAGGCATTCCAAGGATATCGTTTCAGATCTCAAATCCGCCAGTGCTAGCATGATTGAATTTGGAAATGGCAGTTCCGTAAAGACCAGAATTATTCTGAAGCATTTTTTCTATCAGGGTGTGGATGTTATGTATTTTCCAATAGATATTTCTCAAACAGCCCTCATTTCTAGCATCAGAAATCTCTCATTAGAATTCAGGATTTTGGATATCATAGGGATTTCATCCGAATATCTGGTGGGAATAAAAAAGATATCCAGTTTAATAGACGCAAGTAGTAACATTCCAAGGAAGAAGGTCATGTTTTTTCTAGGGTCAAGCATCGGAAATTTTGAGCCTGACACGACAATATCCTTCCTTAAGTCAATCAGACACAGTATGCGAACGGAAACAAGAGATAATCTATTTATCAGTTTTGACCTCGAAAAAGATTTTCATATCCTAGAGTCAGCGTATAATGATAAAGCCGGCATCACATCAAAATTCAACTTAAACTTATTAAAACGCATTAATAATGACCTAGGGGGAACGTTCAACTTGAGGAATTTCTCTCACTATGCCACATACAATAAGAAGAAGAAAAGGATAGAGATGTATATTATATCAAAGCGCGACCAAGAAATATATATACGAGAATTGGGTCAGACAGTCAGCCTAAAAGAGAATGAAAGAATTCACACAGAAAACTCCTATAAGTATTCTATAGAGGAGATTAAACAACTGGCAGAGAAAAGTGGTTTTATTGTACAAAAAAATTATACAGACACAAAGGTGTGGTTTGACCTAGTATCGTTATCCAAATCTTAGTTATCCACAATCTAGTATGATCAGATTGGATCTAGTCGTAAATTAAATATTATAATTACATCCGGTCGGTTTTTCAGGCTAGCTTTATTGTTATTACCTGACGGCACCAGACAAGATAGTTCTCAAAAAATTGGACTCGCTTGATCCATAGTACCTTAGGTATTCATAGACATTCTATCATACAGCATTGATTATGAACTGTTAGTATTTGAATTCATCAGATTGAAGTCCTATTAGCCCAGGATAATACAGTAAAAGTACTGAGAGCTGACCCCACTATTCCTGCAATTAGCGCTCCTATCACCGATTGATTGAGAAAATTTGGCAATGCTGTTGAAAACCAACCTGTCAGACCTGGCAGGGACAAATAGCCTATGAAACCTATGCTGAAACCAAGGAGCCAGAATAAAAATATTGCTAATTTTCTAGACATTTTTATTGCCTCTGGCTGGCGATAACCAGTGTAGCACCATGTAACGAAAAGCTATTAAATCGAATCATGTTAATTTGAACATAAAGACGGTATTAAATCAGATAGTCAATTTTTGTAAATATAATATGATTGTAAAGCATAATTCAAGATCAAAACTTTTATGCTACCGTGGGTTATCGTCATTTATTATCTAGATTTATTTTGTACAATGGTAAATTCTTGTGACCTATCTAGATATATACAATGCTATTCCGTATGGGATGAACGGTATGACAAAAGTGCAGATGTATGAACGATTTTTGCATACGCCTATTGTGGCCTATCTTATAGATGTAGCATTTACTCGTCAACATTCAAGTTCATCAAGGCCTGTATTTTCTGAGGTTTTATAATTACACTCATGGTTGTTTTGAAGCATGAAATCATCATCAAGGGCATCAGAATAAATATGACATCCGAGTATCACAATAGATGTCCAGAGTGTCAATCACATCTAATTCATGATGACAGTAAAGGAGAATACATATGCCAAAACTGTGGTTGTGTAGTTATGGAGCAAGCGTTCGACTACGGTCCTGAGTCACACTCATTGGATCTCGAAGAAAATTCCAAGAATGTAAGAGCTAGTGGATATACAAGTGTTTCGCTCCATGATTACGGCTTGCGAACTGAAATTGGGATTGGGTCAAAGGATTATAGTGGAAGGTCCATTAACCATCAAGTAGCAGAACAGATGAATAGTATGCGAAGGTGGCATTCACGCATAAGGGTTGCATCTCCTAAGGAAAGAAGGTTATCGAATGTTTTATCCAAAATTAACGAGATTTGCTCCTTAATGTCTCTTTCCAAAACGGTTATAGAGACTGCGGCAATGCTATACCGGAATTTCGAAACCATGAGGGAAGCAAAGGGAAAGTCAATCACATGTATAGCAGCAGCCTCAATATATCTAGCATGCAAGAGATGTTCGATCGTGAGGTCGCTTGAGGAGATTGTTAGAGCTGAGGGAATAACAAAGGAAGACAGATCAACCTTGAAACTTGCGTCAAAGTACTATAGAATGATGGTTATTGAAATGGGTGTTTTTACATCCCAAGACTCGTCAGGCGCTGGTGCAGACCAGCGCGTTGCATCCCATACACTCAATCATTCTTTGGTTACTCAGTCTGAGCCAATTCCAGTAACTCTTGCAATCGATCAATATATTTCGAAACTTGCTAATGTGGCGAAGATCGATACAAGAGTTGAAAGACTAGCAATTGATCTTGCACACAAGACCAACAGTAATCTTATAGCTGATGGTAAAGCACCAAATGGTTTGGCTGCAGCATACATTTACCTGGCTGCGCTATTGCTTGGGATCAATTTACTGCAGATGGACATCTCTACACTTGCCGCTGTCACCGAGGTTACTATTCGAAACAGATGCAAAGACATCCTGTCGAATTTTAAACTTAAGGTTACAGTTAAACCGACTCCTGGGATCCCTCTTTCTTAGTCTCGATATGTCCATAGGTCAATATTTACACAACGGCCTCTCATTAGCGGTTTCAAGCTACCTTTCGTAGTAATAACGATGCCTATTGGCTATGTATACATAAATATTGTTTATATTATTCTATAAAGAAGATTATCATTATGAGGAAAATAAATGGAGAGACCGTTACAGGAGTAGCGCTCGTTTTTCTGGCAACATTGTTTATCATGGCAGGGACAGTAAACCCTGTCTGGGCTTTGCTATTTTGGGCCGATGTCCTTATTATTGTAATTGGAGTCGCATTCATTGTTCTAGGAATGTGGACTCTCAAGAAAGACCTGCAGAGTCAAAGAACAAGACATGAGTTTTAGTCTGATACAAATAGAATGACTTCTGTAAGATGTTCTTAAAAACTAAGGGGAAACAACTAGCTTGGACAACGTGTAAATAGAATGAATTTTTCCTCGTTGTCATATTGCTAGTTGGATGGTCATTGTCGACAAAAGTATTAAATGCAACTCACTATATGTGATATTGTTTTGAGCTTGACATTCTTTTGTAAGCGCGGGAACCACAACGAATGTCCTGGTGTGTGGCCTATGGACTACAAAGATAATTGTACCCATGATTGCTCGTTTGACATTACAATTTCAAAATGTAGTTGTCAATGTCACAAAGTAGCCTAAATGCAAAGGACAACAGTCTGGTGAATATAATGTGATTCGGACGAGGTATCTGCTCTTGAAAAGGGGCAGGTTTGAACTCTCGGTAGGTAAAATTCAATAATTGATCCGTTAAGGTCGATCACTATATATTTGATATTGGCATGACGAGGTCATAAGCTGCAATATGACCTAAGGAATTACAATGTTGCTTCAACCCGAAGCTGTTAGTTTACAAATTAGATCCTGGGCTTTTTTACGAATATCTTTATTAATTTTCACTATAACCACCCCCTCGAGGGGCTGGCCATAAATCACCACTGAGCCATCTGGTACCATAACGAACAAGGGTAGCGCGAGCATATCTTCCTCGCCGTATACAAATATTCGAACTGGAAAAGGCTTTTTCAGCGCATACTTAATTGTAGTTATAGCACTTCTTGACACAGACCCGGGTTTATTTGAACAGCGCATATTTTGATCTCTATCTAACATAAGACAGGCGATTTTGACGCTATCTATTGGTTTTCTTCTCTCCCTTCCATCTACAACAGACAAATCTGGAATTATTCCAAACGAGAGTAATTTGGCAGTTGTGGCGTCTCCTACCGTCGCTAGAACCGGACAATCCCTTATGTAATTTTTAATTTTTTTTTTGTTATATCCTCATCGAGTACGAGCTTGCCAAACGGTTCCTTTAGTAACCTCCTTATTTCAAGAGGAAGGACCATTTTTCTGTTCTGGTGATACAGAGGAAATAGTTGAGGTTGGTTCGTCCTCTGGCATTTCATCTAAATTTAACCTAGCGGCGATAACACTAATTCTGCCGGCTGTTACTTTGGCCATTTTTGTGAGTGCATTTGCTTGAATAGAGTCTGGGTCAGAGATTATAACCGGCTTACCTTTATCACTTCCTTCCATAATCTGGGGAAATAACGGGATTTCACCCAGAAAAGGAATATCAAACTTTTCACTTATTTTTTGACCCCCTCCTCTACCAAAAATGTTTATCTGTTCATTGCAATGAGGACACTGGAGATAACTCATATTTTCTATGACGCCGACAATAGGTACGTTCAATTTACTAAACATACCCAAAGCTTTTACTGCAACATTCATAGCTACGTCTTGGGGGGTAGTTACTATTATGATGCCTGTTACAGGTATGGTTTGTGCCATTGTTAGCGGAGCATCTCCAGTTCCTGGGGGCAAATCTATTATTAAATAATCAAGTGAGCCCCATTCGACATCTGTTAAAAATTGCTTTACGATCCCAGAAACTATCGGGCCTCTGTAAATACCAGCCTGCTGAGACTGTTCATAAAAAAAACCCATTGATATAACCTTAATTCCCTCTACATTGGGCGGCTGAATCTTGTTGTTGACAACCTGAGGCTCTTCCTGAGCTCCCAGCATTAGAGGAACGCTGGGCCCATACACATCTGCATCCAAAAGACCCACTTTAGCTCCACTTCTTGCCAATGCAAGTGCTAAATTTACAGCAATTGTTGTCTTGCCTACCCCTCCTTTGCCACTAGCTACTGCGATTATATTCTTGACGCCTGGTATTAATTCGTCCATAGATATGGCGCGACCCTCCATCACACGAGCAGTGACTTTTAGATCCAGATTCTGCACACCTATACCTGCTATTGCGGCACGCACATCCTGTTCAATATCGCTGTTGAAAGGACAAGCCGGAGTGGTAAGTTCCAATGTAAATGAAACCTTGCCGTCAGTAATTGCAAGATCCTTAACCATACCCATAGATACGATATCCTTATGCAGCTCCGGATCAACTACCTTCCGTAAAGATGACAGGACTTGGTCGACTGTTACCATTCTACTATAAAAAATCGCTTCACTGCCTATTTAAATCCTTCAGGTTTACAGAGTCAGGGGAATAGTCTTTTCACATCCTGAAACCTTTTCCTTAGAGTCACGATACTTGTATCCCCTGCCACTGCTATCTGTGCCTGGCTAACTTTTTCTCCTTCCTTGAGACACGCAGCATAAAGCACTGCAACAGCAAGAGCATTAGGGTCTTTGCCATGTGAAATTGGGTTTTCTTTGATTAATCTGAGCATTTCTAGACCACGTCGGTATGTAATTTCACTGACTCTCGCTTTATTTGCTATCTTTGCGAGATATGCATTCGAATCTATCACAGGCAAGTGGAGTTTCATATAGCGCACTAAGAGTCTATAGCACTTCCCTGCAAATATTGAGTCAGCATTTACTGTGTCGGCAATTTCATCCAAGGTTCTAGGCACATTAAGCTCCCTGCATGCGGCGTATACTGATGCGACGACAAGTGCACGAATAGACCTACCCTTAATAATGTGCTTATCCAGCGCCTTGCGATAATTGTATGCAGATTTCTCCATTAATGCATCACTTAGAGAAAGCTTGTCTTTTATGGTTCCAAGAATAGCGAAGGCATTTTTGAGATTTCTATGATAGCTTCTATTATTGCTTGAAATTTTATTCCACCTTCTCATTCGATGTACCTTGCTTAATTGTTCTGGACTAATTGTTGCTCCATTTGCATCAACGTTAGAGTAGGAAATGAATGTAGAAAGCCCCATGTCATGAAACGCGAGTGATGTAGGCATGCCTGTTCTACTCTTACTTTCCATGTCTTCATTAGAGTAGATTCTCCACTCGGGTGATAAGGACTCAATATTGTCATGTAATACCATACCACACTCACTACAAACTACCTCGCTGTTGTCTGCGTCGTATACGATTGCCTTACTATTGCATAAACTGCATTCTTCCTTATTCAAAGATATTCCCTGTTCAGAAATGTTCAGGATTTTTTTCGCCATGGAAAAATGCATCCGGTCCGGTACATTTAAGGAATTGGTGTACATTCAAACGTAATAGCACGGTTTGTGTACAATAAGACGCAAAGTAGTGAAGTTAAACACAAATTTGATATACTCAATATTCTAAATACCCCTTGAATGGACACCAGAAAATCCGACGTTGTATACGACAACCGATCATCAACAGTTACAAGATCATTCCGATTTGAAAATGAAATATCAAAGATTTTAGAGGATGAGGCGGAAAGAATGGGAATCTCAGTTAACGCATTAGTCGGAATCATACTAAGAAGGTACTGTGAATTCACAAGATATCTATCTAAAATAGACATGATTGTCATTAATCGCGAATTTCTTACCCTCATTTTGGAGACATATGATGATAATTCAATTTTGGAATTAGGAACAAAGCTAGGTAAGAGTATTCCCTTCGATACGATAATGTTTTGGAAGAAAGAGATTAATGAACACTCTGTTCTTGAATATATAGAGAAAATTATTTGTAGATATGGCCATCTCGGAACGTACGATGAAGTATTACAATCCGATGTAAGAACTATTGTCATAAGGCATCGTCTGGGCAAGAAAGGTTCAGTCTTTTTTCAAGCGTATTTTTACGCTGCACTAAAGACTATGCTCGATACTGAAGCCAAATTCGAAATAACCGAATCATCTCTAAAATTCAATATATCGAAGAGATCCAATGTTTGATAATTGTAAGTAAACCAACAACCCCAGGTTCATTATCAAAAGGTTCATAAATTGTACCACGTACCCAAGATTTGTTAATTAAGAATGTTTGCAATTGTACATATGTCTGATGTTGTCAGGATCCCTCCTAACAAACTTACTAATTCTCTAAAAGATACCGCTATCGGAATCCTGAAGGAAAAATATGAAAGTATGATCAGTCCTGAAATAGGATACGTAATAATGATTATAAGTGCTTATGCTAATTCAACGGGGAAGCTAATTGCAGGTGATGGAGCAACATATCACAAGGTCAATTTTAGGGCTTTGACGTATTTTCCGGTCTTACAGGAAATCGTGGACGGCGAAATTGTGGAAATAACTGACTTTGGGGCGTTCGTCAGGATTGGACCTACTGACGCGTTACTGCACCTATCACAAATTACCGACGATTATCTTAAAAGTGATGTCAAACAAGGAGTAATTATCGCAAACCAAACAGCGAGGTCTTTAAAAATAGGATCTCGAATCCGCTCACGTATAACCGCGGTAAGCCTGGGGAAAGGAGCAGCAATGGGAAAAATTGGGATAACCTGCAGACAACCATTCTTGGGAGCTATAGAATGGATAGAGCAAGAAATAAAGAAGGCTAGACAGCCTCAGCCTTCTGTTCCTGCAAAAGAAAAGAAAGGAGGAATCAGCAAGTAATGCCCAGAGAGGTAGCATGTAGAAAGTGTAAAGCTGTAACTGTGGGTAAAGTTTGTCCTATCTGTAAATCCTCGGAATTGACTCCAGACTGGTACGGGATTATCCTGATATTCGATTCTAACAGGTCAAAAATAGCATCGCTGCTGGACATTCATACCGCCCACAAGTATGCATTAAAAGTTTCTTAGATTATTCATAACAAGATGTATGGTCTTGCCGAATACCTTGAAACGCGCAGCTCAATAATAAGATTTCTGGAGGAAGACATAGGATTAGGGGATATAACGACTAATAGTATTATCTCCGCAGACAAAGTAGTAAATGCGGTAATTCGATGTAATGATTCGAAAGAAACCATAACCTGCGGCCTTCATGAGGCTCAGATCGTTTTCGACGTATGCAATTGTAGCGCTATTTTATTCATACAAGATGGTTGTAACGTTAAGAAGGATGATATTGTAATGCATATTCGAGGTGGAGCGAGATCCGTGCTAAAGGCAGAAAGAACTGCACTCAATCTAATTATGAGGATGAGCGGCATAGCCACCCTTACTCGATCGTTTGTTAACCTAGTTGGAAAATGCTATCCCAATGTTAAAATCGCGGGCACCAGAAAAACTGCGCCGGGCCTCCGATTTTTTGATAAGAAAGCAATAACAACAGGAGGAGGATATCCACATAGGATGGGATTGGATGATATGGTCTTGATCAAAGATAACCATTTGGCTATCTCAGATTCAATCGATAAAAGCATACGAATGGCAAAGGCCAACTTAGGTTCGGCAGTAAGAATTGAATGTGAAGTGAAAAACACGGAGGAGGCTTTATGTGCCGCGAAAGCCGGAGCTAATGTGATTATGTTTGATAACTTTACTCCTTCTGAAGCCCAAATAGGAGTGAAAGCGATAAGAGCACTAGAAGCGCTTGAAGACATCGAAATAGAGTTGTCTGGAGGCATAACTCTTGACAACATCATAGACTATGTGAAGGCGCAACCGGATTACATTTCGGTCGGCCACTTGACACATTCTCCTGCTGCAGTTGATTATAGTTTAGAAATTGTAGATAACAGAGAGGCAAATAAGATTGGACACCATATTCCGACTTAATCTTGATGTGGTTGTAACTCGCTAAAGATAATCAGCTTGGAATCTAAATATATATGCCATCCGAATGATTATCCGGTAAGGGCTAATTCAGTTTGAAATATAAAATATACAAAACAGGCCCAGCGCTATGTCAAATCCATCATTCTTTTGATTGAGAGTCGCGCCTTGTTAGCTATTTCCTTTGGAACTTTTACTTCGTAGACATCATTGCAAATAGAGTTGTACACTTTTTCTAGTGTTATTTTTTTCATGTATCTACACACAGCATCATCCTTGACTGGAACAAACTCCTTAAGTTTATTCTCCTTTCTCATTCTATGCAAAATCCCTGTTTCGGTTGCTACCAAGAACTGTTTTGCATGTGAAGTCTTTGCATGCTTCATCATACCTTCTGTAGATAGTACGTAGGTTTTTTTCAGCAATTGACCAGAGGATGTATTATATAGAGTGGAGGATGTGCAGCCACACTCAGGATGCACAAGTAACTCTGCAGAATCATGCATTTTCAACATATCATTAATATCTTGTGCTGTGATACCAGCATGTACATGGCACTCTCCTGGCCAGACAAATATATTTTTCCTCTTTGTAATTTTTGCAACGTAAGATCCCAGGAACATATCTGGTAAGAACAATATTTCTTTATCAGCCGGAATGCTATTCACCACCCGGACAGCATTAGAAGAAGTACAACAATAGTCAGACAAAGACTTTACTTCGGCGGTGGTGTTGACGTAACTAACTACTACTGCGTCTGGATGTTCTGTCTTCCAAGAATTTAGTTCAGTGGCATTAATACTTGATGCCAGTGAACAACCAGCTTCCAAGTCAGGTATCAAGACCCGCTTTTCAGGGCAAATAATGGAAGCAGTCTCTGCCATAAAATGCACTCCACAAAAGATTATGGCATTAGCAGTAGTTTCAGCAGCAGCCTGAGAAAGTGCCAATGAGTCGCCTACAAAGTCAGCTATCTCCTGGACTTCAGGTAGTTGATAATTATGTGCCAAAATGATCGCCTTTTTTTCTTTCTTCAATCTGGTAATTCGTTCTTTGATGTAGTTAGATTGCAACTTGGACTAAATATTATGACTATTGCAAGACATTTAAAGTAGTATATTCGAGGTTAACCTTGCCTCATGAATGTACATCGCGGCAAGTATTGCCCACTAGAATATGCAAGGATATGGAGTTCTAGACCACGTATATATTAGGCTTAAACTGAAACCATTAGTATGCCGACGCATGGATCGCTAACAAAGGCCGGTAAGGTCAGAGGTCAGACCCCAAAAATTGAGGGTAGGGAGAGAGTCAGTTCAATAGCTAGGATACGAAACAGAAATAATTTTGTTAAGCGGTTTGAAAAAAGAAGATCTCCTGGTCAACGAAAACCTGAGCGTACTGGAAGACGATAATAGTAACAGACGCCAGGCTAACAATCATATTCATCATAATCTTGGGTGTATCAACTAATGGTCTTTTTATAGATTGGGCTTTTATTTAAATTGCAAATGCAGAGAAGAGTAGGAGTTATAGGTTGTGGGACGATAGGAACTGAGCTGGCTTTAGCTATAGATAAGTCCCATATTAAGAATGCTGTCATAGTTTTTCTGTTCGACTCAATAATCAGTGCTTCATTAGATTTAAGAAAAAAACTTCTCAAAAATCATCCCTCTGTATTTTCGAAATTTTCACAGCTCATGTCCTCATCGCCATTTAAGGAAGCAGATATCATTGTTGAAGCTGCCTCACAGGACGCAGTTAAGACATTTGCCAAGAAAATTGTTTCATCAAATAAAATTCTTATGATAATGAGTATTGGTGCACTATCCGATGTCCATTTGTTGAAGGAGTTGTATAATGCTGTAACAGAACATGATAGCCAGATTTACCTCCCAACGGGTGCAATTGCAGGAATAGATGCATTACGCAGTGTAAAGGAACATCTTGAATTTGTGATGCTCACAACTACGAAAAACCCGAAGTCCCTGGCGGGAGCCCCATTTTTTGACTCGAGTAAGACCCGGCCAGAAAGTATAAGAAAAAGGAAATTGCTTTACAATGGAAATGCATCTAATGCCATCAAAATGTTCCCTGCAAACATTAACGTTGCTATCTTACTTAGCTTGGCAGGAGTCGGAACCGAAAAAACCAGAGTAAGAGTTATAGCAGATCCTGATTTTGACCGAAACGAACATGAAATTATTGCGAGGGGTAAATTTGGAGAAATGAGGATAGTAGTACAGAACGTTCCGAGCCCAAATAACCCTAAGACGAGCTATCTAGCATCGTTGTCCGCAATTGAATGTCTTCGTGGGCTATGCGACGACAAAATTAGAATCGGGACTTAGAAAAAGTTCAATTTTATACCGGAAGGCACATTTTTGACAGTTTATATAGGGTTTTGTTTGTCCTTGGATCAAGGTGTGAAGAATGAATGAGTGAGGAAGGATTCAGAAGAAATGATAACTTCGGCCCCAAGCCTGTAGAGGCAGGAAAAGAATATGACGTGCAAATAACTGAAATAAGTAGAAAGGGTGAGGGAATTGCGAGAATACATGGATTTGTGATTTTTGTAAAGGAAGGAAAAGTTGGTCAAAATGCCAAGATTAGGATAACACAAGTAGGTAATAGATTTGCCACCGCCGAAATTGTCGATGGACAATCGAAGGAAAGCTCTGCTGGCGAGGCATCTAGCTAAATATGATAGTTAGCTTTTTTAGTTAATATCTTTATGCTCATGAGTAAATACAACCCACCCGTTTCCAATAAAAGAATGCGAACGGTTGAAGGCTTGAGTTAACTCTGGTCCGGAAGCTTAAGCCATATAATATAGTAGTTTCTTTCTAATTTTTCAACGTGATATGTAGATTCGTCGATTTAGTAGCTAAGTCACTTTCGGACTTCATCTACATAAAATATGCAATCATTATTATTCCCGACCTGATCTGAGATTATCTGCACTACGGATCGAGAAAGCCGTTGAGCGTCCGATTCAGATCCTTCTAAGTTGCCTGGCAGGATTAGGAACAGCCTAATCCTTGAACCCAGTACCTCGAGGAGTTCTTGGTTAACTGTAGCTGCATATGGTCTCAATGCGCCCCTGAAAATTTCCGCTCGTGCTCGAACAAGTCCAGAGATTTTTGTTCCCACGGGACTCTCGGGACCTATTAGAATAATTTTTCCATTGGAATTCTTATACTTGACAGGCTCTAGCACCGCGTCAGGACACATTGCATTTACCGACTCCTTCGTTACTAAGGCAGGTACATTGATGAATTTGTCCACCAGGGATTCCCACTCTTTCCTGGGAAAAGAAAGAATAGATCGATTATAATCATAGTTGCCTGTCAGATATATGACTGTATCAATAGCCCCAAATTTTTTTCTGACCTCTTGAAGTTGAATTCTCATATGTTCTTCGTAAGATAATTCGAACTCTGTACAAGAAAAATCCTGAAATTCGTCGGACCCTTGTCTTTTTTGAAGAAACAGAGTCAGGTCCTTTATGCCTTCTTGATGTAGCACTCTTGCTATAGTATCTAATCGATTTAACTCCTGTTTACTTGTTGGGTTTGCTATAATAATGACAACCTTTCCTGAAACTTGAAAAGGGGCAGACATATGATCAAATGAAGTCCTAATGTGAGGTTTGACCGGGTAGAAGACGCGATCGCTAGGCACAATTCTCCCGTTAACGAGCTTGCTTATCTTTTCATCGCACAAATTTAATACAATGTCCGCAACTTCTTCTTGTGAGAGAAATTCCCTATCAACGATCATATTTCTAGTATTGTTTTGAATCTTCTCTGCTATCTCTTGAAGTTTGTTCATCAATCCGGATAACGTCTTAACAAGAAGATCAATTTTTATTGATGTGTCTGGGCCTAATTGACTTATTTTATGCGCTACTTCTCTTAGAGCAGATGAAATTGTGGCATTGTCTTCCCCGAGCGAAGGAAGGAGTCTGCTACAAGCGTAATCAATTTGTGAAGATGATAGCTCTGCATACCCACTTATTCTGAGGAACTCTGCTGCTGCCTTCGGATATACAGTCTTATATATTCTGTCGGAGTGAACGGGCCCAGGATTAGTAGCTATCGATCTAATGCCACTGTATGCTAGTTCCCAAGCTAGGGCTTCAGCAAGTCTATTCTTGGCACCTTGAGCCGCTGTGTAAGGTGTCCTAAACCTATAAGGTCTCTGTTCATAACGATTTTCTTCACTAAAGAAGGTGGATATAGTGATTATCTTGGCGCCACGTTTCATCAATTGTAGACATTGTCGGGCGGTCCAAAATGTACCAGTTAGATGAATGGCAACACAATCTCTAAACTCAGTAAAATCAGCATTTGTAAACGCTTTAACCGGGCCAGACACCCCAGCATTGTTTACTACAATATCTATTTTACCAAATTCTTCCGCTATCTGTTTTACCATATCGTTGATTCCGATTTCGTCGGAGACATCAATACCTGGAAAGGATCTTATCCTAGCAGATGAGCCATTATCTGCCATTATTTCCTTCAATGTCGCTATGGTCTGCTCGAGTGGATCCTTTCTTCTGCCCATGATAATAATATTTGCGCCATTTTCAGCAAACTTCTTTGCAATTGACTGACCAATACCGGTACCGCTACCAGTAATTAGGGCAACTTTATTAGATAACCTTAATTGAAGAGCATGCTCTTCCATGACATAGGAACATTTTGTGCATTATTAAAGTTAACCTCTAAGACAACCGAGATAACCGGTCTGCGCTATTGTTAGATAAACTTTTTTTAAACAGACGGTCCGTCCCGATTGGGCGCTAAGTAGTTTTAATAATGGAGTCCATTCTCTTGTCCTTTTCACATATAGACAACATAAGTTGGACCTTTAATCAACAAAAGTGTACTGCAGTCATAAATTGGTAGCAGCTCG
>DATFBG010000099.1:0-3494 GCA_035253945.1 Nitrososphaeraceae archaeon
TATTAATATAATAAAAGGCAAGAAAGCACTCTTTGCAGGAGACTTACCTGTAAATGAAAAAGACTCAAAGAGGATAATTAGGTACCTTAAGGAGAATTTTACTGGCTAGGCTTCATAGAAGCAAAAAAACAGCTTGATGACTATTACTACTACCACTACTACTACCGTCGAGTTGACTTGAGTGTTCTAAAAATATCTAGAATAGATTCTTTCGTCAGCACTGTGTGTGTGAGGTTTTTTATCTATAGGATAATTTGGGATTCAAGGGTAGTAGTAGATTTAAGAACTGCAACTAGCCTAGGAGAAGATGTCAAAATGGCAACCTATGTAGTTGTCATAGCAGTCGTCAAACTCTATGATGATGATAATAATAACAATGATCTTGATGATCGCATACTATTACTAAGACGCAATGCCCGAAGAAGAACATCACCAAACAAATGGCAAACACCTTCTGGATTCATGAAGGAAGCCGAATCTGCAGAGGAAGCTGTTCTCAGGGAAGTCAAGGAAGAAACAGCTTTAGATGGTACAATTGAAAAGAGTGGAAGTGCGTTTGAAGTGGTAGACGAATGGGCAAGATGGATTATCCTCCCATTCCTAGTTTTAGTCAAATCCTACAAGGTTGTTATTGATACTAGGGAACATTCAGAATTCAAGTGGGTAAAGGTTGACGAGGTATCAAGTTTTGAATGTGTCAAAGGAATAGAGGACGATTTGAAAGCGGTCGGGCTGAAAGACTAGTAGAGATATATTATTATTATTATTATTTTTTAATGATTTATCTGGCCTTAGATATGCCACAGGTTATCTTAGTATACCAGAAACAAAAATGCTCTTGAAAATGAGGACCAAGTTTGCATTGTCAGTAATGGTAGCAGCCTCTGTCGTTGTTGCAAGCATAGCTGTAGTGCTATTTTTGAGGTCTACCAATTCAACCATTATTGGATGGGGACCGGAGGGCGGCGGTCCTATCTTGCATGATGACACACTTGCTGTTGAGCTTGTTGCACAGGGACTAGATTCGCCTACAAGCATGCGATTTCTAGACGAGAGCACCCTTCTAGTTCTGGAAAAAAATGAGGGCAGGGTTAGGGTCGTTTTGGATGGTAGGCTTCTAGAAGAGCCAGCTATTCAGGTTGGAGTAGCTACCGGTCCAGAACAGGGGCTGCTAGGGATAGCAGTTTTGAACGATGACAATTATGATAATACTACTTCTTCAGTATTTCTTTATCTGACTGAAAAAAGCTATTATCAGGAGAACTCTAGGAATCTTGTATACAAATACCTCTATGACGAGGATGAGAAGACGCTTGAAAACAGGACAGTTGTTCTAGACCTACCTGGCGAACCCGGGCCATTTCATAATGGTGGCAAAATAACCATCGGACATAGCGACGGTTACATGTACGCAGTAATAGGTGATGTCAGTGCGGGAGGAGGGATCCTAGACAACCAGATCCGTGGTAGACTGCCCAACGACACGTCGGTTATTTTCCGCGTAAATAGAGATACTGGAGCCCCCGTCCAAGATAATCCTTTTTATAATTATACCGGCGACATGGAAAAGCTCCAACGATACTATGCATATGGCATACGAAACAGCTTTGGAATGGACTTTGACCCTGTGACAGGCAAACTTTGGATAACTGAAAACGGCGATCATGTGTATGATGAGATAAACATCGTAGAGCCGGGCTTTAACAGTGGCTGGCATAAGATAATGGGACCGATTGGAAGAAGTAACATGACAGTTGAAAACGATCTTATAATCTTTGACGGTGCCAAATATCAAGACCCAGTCTTTAGTTGGTATACTCCTGTAGGTCTAACAGATATTGAATTTTTCAATTCAACAGGCCTTGGTGACAGATACGAGGATAATATTTTTGTTGGAGATATCAACTATGGCAATCTATACTTTTTTGAAGTTAACAAGGATAGAACAGGAGTAATATTTCAAGACCCAAGGCTGTTCGATCTCGTAGCTGATTTAGTTAAAGAAGGCGAAAATAGTGAACTATCTTCTCTAATCCTAGGGGAGCGTTTTGGACGGATAACTGATATTGAGACTGGCCCTGATGGCTTGCTCTATATACTGACATATGAAGATGGCAAGATTTACAGGATAAGTAGGAATTTCAGTTAGTAATGCTCGAATTGACACATACTGTTACGAAGCAGGGTCAAGATTCTTTAGCGGGAGTACTTCCTGATATCTTCTACAGCTTCTGTTTGATTCAAATCGGCTTGAGTATTACTACCAGTAGCAGTAGAAATATGAGTAGAGACCATTACTGTCGTCAGAAGGGATATTGCTAATACACCAAGCAGTATATTGCATAATGTACGTTAACGTTATCTGTTTGTAGGAGATATTATTATTATTGTTTTCTTTTAACTTTTAGTCGTGCATTTATAGCATCCTTGGAGACGTACAGACTAGCAAATGATCCTATCCATTCTATGAGTATTAATATCATCTTGTACCCTCAATCCAAAAGTTGGAGACCTAGATAGTCTTGCCCATGTGTAGGTCAATTAAGGAATTGTTATTCAGATGCTCTCTGAAGACAGAAGCGGTAATGCTATTACTTTAGCTGCTTATTATCAGTAGTAGTAGAGGTATAATATAGCTGCATTCATTGTCTAGGGTTTGATAATAAAAATAAGAGGTAGGGCCTCTGTTAAAAAGTGATTGCTGGATATAAGTAATCTAACGATAAAGCATCTTTCTAAGCTCATAGCTTCTCGTGAGATTTCGTGTTCAGAGGTTGTTGATGCAACTATTAGAAGGATAGAAAAACTGAATCCTAAGCTTAATGCTTTCATAACAATACTGGACAGGCCTGCTAGAAGAGAAGCAAAGCATGCAGACTCACTAATTAAACGAGGCAAATATCTTGGACCTCTCCATGGCATTCCGATAAGTTTGAAAGATTTGATTTACATTAAAGGCTTAAGGAGCACTAGCGGATCAAAGATTCTTGCAGATTTTGTTCCAAATTATGATTCAACCGTCACTAAAAAACTCAGAAGGGCTGGGGCAATAATCGTCGGTACCAATAACCTACATGAATTTGCAAGTGGAATAACCGGTATCAATCCGCATTATGGCCCATCAAGGAATCCTTGGGATATTGATAGAATGTCTGGTGGTTCAAGTGGAGGTTCTGCTGTAGCAGTTAGCAGCGGGATGACTTTGGCATCAATTGGTACAGATACAAGTGGATCTATACGGGTACCAGCCTCTCTATGCGGTATCTTTGGTCTCAAACCAACTTATGGCAGAGTAAGCAAATATGGCGTAATGCCTTTGGCTCCATCTATTGATCATGTGGGCACCTTAGCAAGAAGCGCTTGGGATATTGCTGTGTTACTTCAGGTAATAGCAGGTTATGACAAGATGGATCCTTCTTCTGCAAATATGCCAACTCCTGATTACTTGAAAGAGATTTCTTATATTGAGGGAAGAGATGCTAATAACGATAGTA
>DATFBG010000100.1:0-2876 GCA_035253945.1 Nitrososphaeraceae archaeon
AGAAGCGCATATGAAAATCGATCATGGTAAGAAGATGGAAGCCTCTGCTTAGAGTGCGGGAATAATAGAAAGAACTGCATGTAGTGTTCTTGGTAAATAGGAAAAAGAAAGCAATCCTTAAAAAGTTAATATTTTGCGATCGCATTTTAGGTAATGAGGTCTAATGAGCTACGCACACCCAGAAGTTCTGGTTGACACACAATGGGTAATGGATCACTTGAATGACAAGGAGGTTCGCATAGCGGAAGTTGACTATGATCCAACAGCCAATTACAATCTAGGGCATGTACCAGGTGCTGTATTATTTGATTGGAAAAAGGACATAAACGATCCGGTAACCAGGAATATTTTCAGTAAGCAAACCTGCGAGGATTTGATGCAAAAAGCTGGGATTAACAACAATACTATACTGGTTTTATATGGCGATTTTAACAACTGGTTTGCCGCATTTGCCTTTTGGGCAGTCAAATACTATGGATTCAAGGATCTGAGGCTTATGAATGGAGGAAGGAAAAAATGGTTAGAGGAGGACAGACCGATAAGTAAAGACATTCCACAGTATCAGCGAGGAAGTTTTAAGGCCACGGAGCCTGACAAAAGTATCAGAGCATATCTGAATGAGGTAAAGGAAGCGTTAGATAAAGAGAATATCGCAATGGTTGACGTTAGAAGTCCAAAAGAGTTCACCGGAGAGATACTGGCTCCTCCGGAATATCCAACCGAGCATGCTCAGAGAGGAGGACATATCCCAGGTGCTTCAAATATACCTTGGAGTCAAGCAGTCAAGGACGATGGGACGTTTAAATCAATAGAAGAATTGAAGCAAATGTATCAGTCAAAAGGAATTATTCCTGACAAGGAAATTATTGCATACTGCAGAATAGGCGAAAGGTCATCACACACATGGTTTGTCCTGAAATATTTGCTTGGCTATCCTAACGTGAAAAATTACGATGGATCATGGACTGAATGGGGAAACATGGTGGATAATCCAATAGAAAAATAGTAGAGTGCTCATATGATATGATCCCATAAAGGTATTAATCTTAAATTAGTACAGCCAATCCTATGTAATCTTCATTTTTGTTATAACAACTACTATTATTATCTTAACTTCTTTACTATGAAATGGAAAAGATTTCCCTCATTCCTCATCTCTAAGATGGATTGTCCCCTCTCTTCTGACCACCTCAACATCTCCAGATCAGCTGTGGGATCATCTGACACTAAATGTATGACTTCTCCAGTAGATATTTTCCCAATTAATTCATCGAGTTTTGCAAGAGTAGCAGAACATTCAACTCCTATCTCAAACATTTCATGGTCAGGAAATGCTGCAAAGCATCTTACCCTGAGTTTCTGGATTGCCAAGCTCATTTTATCACGACAATTTTCAATTGTTTCAAGGGCTTTCAGATCTCTCATATCTGATGGCTCTATCTTGACAAACCAACCTTCAGCATATGGAAAATCGTTTGCTAATTTTGGCTTGTCCATTAAAGAGTTGTTAACTTGGACAATTGTACCACTTAGAGGAGTTCTTACTACTCCAAAATACTTGGTACCTTCTACGACGCCACAGCTCTTGCCCTTTTCTAACTTGGTACCTACTGGTTTTAATTTTATGCTAGATAACTTGCCGGCAATAGATGCTATTATGACTGTAATCCCAATAGTTACAGTCTTTTCTTTATTCCTTATCCAGACAAAATTTTCAGTATCATAAAGAAGGTCTTCTGGGAATGAACAATTGTCTATCTTCATCCAATTTTGATCAGATGTATTTCCCTTCCCTTTATTGTTTGCGTGGTTCTATAAAACCATCTATCATTAACAAAAAAGGACTATGTAATAGCGTTCACTATATGACTGTTCCAAGAATTGTATACTCTTCTTTGTAAGTGGAGCTGCTTAGTTATTCTGGGCGATTCCAATGATAAAAAGATGGGGAAGAGTATGGTACGGCGTTGGTATAGTGGGCACACTGGTTCTCATTGCAATATGGATAATCACCAGGATACCAGGAAATCCAGTAACTGGAAGGGGAGGCATGGTTAACGAAATGGGAATTGCAGTTGATGCAATACAATGGGCATTTGTCGGCCTGACTGCTGTAATACTTGTGGTAGAATCGCGGAGGAAGAGAATTGATAAAACGACTGCATCAGATGCAGTCTAAGACCACCTCTATTTTTAGACTATTCTCTCTCTTTTCCAAGATTCAAAAGGGCTATCAGGTTATCATCGTCGGAAATCAGCGTTATGAGATAAAACGAACAAGGAATTTTTTTCATAATGTCCAGAATAAGAGAAGACACGTCTCAGAGCGAGAGAAGGTTGTGGATTGAGATTACTCACTAACAATACTTGTCTGATGACGATGTGACCTCTTTACAAGAATATCAACTAGACTCACTCGCACTAGCACTCTTTCAATTGGAAAGATAGTAGACTTCATTGGATGCAAGTGGAATGGCTTGTACCTCGCTTCCTTGGCAGACAGGGCACAAAAATGCGTCGGGATACTTTGACGAATCCGGCTCAAATATCGAAGCGCACCAGAGGCACATATCTCATATCATGAAGTAAAATTTTCTACCATCTCTCTTGGCAGCCGCAAGTGTTGTCTGTTCACTATAGGGCATGGCGCGGTTTCTGCATGATGCCAATTAAAGATGGATTAACGTTGTTAATTGACTCAGTTAAGCAGTAGTTAAAAGTGGACTTCTTAAAAAATGAGTATAAGGATGGGCTAAAAATGATGAGTGAAGACGATGCTGCTGGAATCTTGTATATCACCATCTGCTCAAGTAGAGGTGCAATTTCATCAGATACTCTAAAAAGAAAGGATGTATAAAGCGGGGCTAGCAGGCAGC
>DATFBG010000101.1:0-4303 GCA_035253945.1 Nitrososphaeraceae archaeon
CCGAAAACTGGAAGAAATAGAATCTAGCTTATCTTGTTCATTATGGATTCATATTCTTGTTCTATTGTCCTCAACAGTCTATTGCCATCAATTTGACCCTTTGATTTTATCATTGCTATAATTGAAACCCCGCCTGCACCAACGCCCTCCTTAACAAAACCTCTTGCAAAGGACTGTAAACCAGGATGTGACGAACGCACCAGATGTGGATCCGATCTGTAAACACGAGTACCAGTAGATATCGTACTGATTAGATTTGCAAGGTTTGAAGACCTATCTTCGGCGACATATATGGTGGTACCAATAGAGATTCTCTTGAGAGGACATCCGAGAAACTTCAAAAGAGCAAGTATTGCTGCCATCTGAGTTCCTCCTGCTAGCATTACGTGACTTTTGCTTGAACCTGATCTAAGTACTCCATCGACGATTCCAGCCACAGCAGGCATCATAGGATCACCCAGGAAAGAGACGGCTCTCAGTGGGTCATCACGCAGACTTCCAAATGAGATATTTGCTTTCTTCATTCCATCTGAAACGATTTGATTTTTCAATGCATGGGGATTTTGAGGTAGGCTGCTACTAGTTTTGCCAATAGCGTCTATCCCAAGAGCTGTTAGCACACCTAGCGCAGTTGTAGTGCCTCCTGGTATACTTTCACCGATTACTACCATACTATTGGTTTTACCTAGCTGTTTTCCAAGGATCAGTCCATATTCAAATGCCTGATTGACTTCATCCATGGGTAGCCCATTTCCGAATTTTATATTGTTGCCAGATTGTATGTTGAACGAGATGTAAGGTATAGAAGGCTTTATTTTTGAACCTGCATCGATAACAAAAAACGGGATGTTTGACAATTTTAAAGCTGCACGGGAAATTATAGCTGGTGTGGGTTTACCATCTGGTGTTACGGGAACTTTATCAATGCATTTACAATGACCATAGTATAGGAATTCAGCGTCTGCTGGAGAAGTGTATTTCAACAATTCTAGATTAGCTCCTGCCATTGTGATGCCTGGAGTTTCGCAGGTTGCCGTGTAGGAGATGGCACATACAAATACGGGATTTCGGAGTGATAGGGAGGCTAACTCCTTGATTGCTAATGGATATGGTAGACCAACTGCAGATAAACTATCCTTATATTCTGAGGGGAACACGCTTGATATTTACAAATTACAATTATGTTAGATATATTGTGTGGAATTAGAATACTTATTTATCCCACCAAAGGGGTTTCGGGTTTCTGCAGTTTTTAAGACGTACTTGCTGCCAGCGACTGCTATCGGTAGTTTGTCAGGATAGCACAGTGCTAAGAGGTATCTTTGGCGGGCTATCATAAGTCGTATGTGGTTAATCTCAGTATGCAACAGAATACTGTTCAAGCAAATTATATTCGAAGGATCACCTTTACTTAGACATAACACCTCCTTTGTCTATTAGGTCATTACTTTATTTTGTGAGATTTGTATTTTTCCATCTTTTGCCTGTCCGTCGCAGGAGTCTAATGACGAATATAACGAATGCCGTGTTGACCATAGACTATCTTGTTGTTAAGTGCTTAGGGCTATAAGCACTACAGATTTTATCATTTTTAGGTTGTAAACGCTATCAACCATTCCATGGCCTATAGGATCATATTCACCACATTTGTAGCAGTACACAGGTTATAGCCCGAAGGTAGATAGGCCTTCTTAGCTGCGAGGTCTGGAATCGCAGCCTCTAATTTCACTACTAAAATACAAGAACTTAGAATCCTCCAAAATCTACGCACGTTTTTTTATAACAAGACTTTAACTATACTTTAGACTGTTTGCTGTTCGGGTTCCATATTCTGTCACGGTAGTGTCGATTTCAGTTATTGGAGCTTTTAAGATCTGTATGCACACGGAGCCACCGAAATTAACCCAGAAGTTGTAGACTATCATTTGGAACTTGCAGAGGGAATCTTAGAAACTTATTATACCAAGGATTCAGACAAAGGTAATTTGATTCAGTCACACTCTAGCTATGCTATTCAATTCAGCAAACGTCTCGCAGAGAAAATGCAATCCGCTGCTGACTTTCTTGCATATTTTTAGACAATGAAGATGAAACAATGTATACAGAATATATAGCGAGTAAAATCAGAACCTACAAAATCAGAATCTATGGCAATTATATTAGAACCCAGTGAGGTTGTTAGGACACTATATGTAAAAACTACCTCGACGTTGCCTGGCTTGAATATTTGCACATACCTTTTGTCAGTTTACCAAATTCTTCGAGTCTTACCTTTTTTACTGGCAGAGCAGCAAACATTATTAAAAAAATTGTTTGGATATTATTAATACGAAGAGTGAAAGAAAAGAGGACCATCCCTCTAAGACAAGCACGTAGAAAATGACCGAATGATCTTAGAAAGTGACCACATAGAGTTGAAGTGGCGCAGGAGCAAAACACTCGAGTTGTCTTCTCTGGGCTTTCAGAAAGACATTAGCTTTAGTATTAAAGGTAATCAAAACCACGCCCACAATGGCACATCTGTGGGAAAAACCCTAACAATGCTCTAGAAAGAATGAACAGCTTATTGCAAGAGTACTTCCTCCGTGAGACGATAAACCCTCAGGCTTTCGGATGGTTTAGTTTGTGGTGTTTGCACTTTTCTGGCTATCAGTCACATGCTGGCTATCGAAATAGCATGATAACAGTTCTCCCTTTTGGTAGGACAGTTTTAAAAACAACAAGTCGTCTTGCCGGGTCCATAGGTCAGAAGGTTTGTAAATGGTTTTTTCCTTGCCTTAGCTTGGATATGGGATCATTTGCTTAATATAATGGTGGCAAAGAAAAAGGCATAAACCGTGGGCAGATATTTCGATCCACATATTCACATGTATTCTCGAACCACTGATGATTACGATGCTATGTCCAAAGCTGGGATTGAAGTTATAGTTCAGCCTTCCTTTTGGCTTGGCGCTCCCAGAAGACACGTAGGAACATTTGAAGATTATTGGGAACATATGATAACATTTGAAACAAGCAGAGCTAAAGAATTTGGAATCGAGCATTTTGTTTGTATCTCGGTTAACCCAAAAGAGGCTGCGGAAAGACCGCTCGCTTTAGACGCTCTACACGCTATGGTTAGCAAAGGATATCTAGATAGAGAAAGGGTGGTTGCGATAGGAGAAATAGGATATAATTTGATTAATGATTTAGAAGAGGAGATATTCAAAAAACAAATGGAGATCGCTACGGAAAAGAGTATGCTCATGACCATTCATTTGCCACATAACAATAAAACAGAAGGAATGAAAAGAATTGAGAGAATCTTGAAAGAAAACAATGAACACAACAGGCAAAAAATACTTGTGGATCACAACGTAGAAGAGACAATAGAGAAAACGTTGAAACTAGGAATGTGGGCTGGACTTTCCGTTTATCCTTTTACTAAACTTTCTCCAGAGAGGGCGATGAAACTAATAAAAAAGCATGGAACAGAAGGAATAATGGTTCATAGTGCGGCGGATTGGGGTATATCGGATCCCCTCAGCGTCCCATTAGTTGCTAGAGAGATGAGAAAATCAGGTGAGTTTACTACCCAGGATATTGAAAGTGTCACTCTGTATAACTCATATGAATTTTTTAGGCAATCCCCCAAGTTTACATGGCGACCTTAGATACGTATAGTTAGGTGCGTCTAGGTATTTTAGTGATAGATGACAGATGAAGCATGAAATCTTGATTTAAGTTTTTTTAAGGTTAGCTGTTAAGCAACAGTCTGAAACTGAACCCAAATAAATGTCTATATGTCATAATCTAGATTTGCTAATTAGCTAAATGCGTCTTTTTCCATTTCTACGATGGCGATGGTTATTGCAATTTCCTATGTATTCTATAACCACCAATTCGGCTGGAGTTGTAGGCCGCTCTCAGAATCTGGTACAATATGTTATATTGTCCAAATTAAATTTGAGTTAACTCTAGCAACCGATGTGAAAACCAAAATTTGCTCATCGCCCAGATAGCAAAAGAGGCTCTTCTTTCATAGCTTAATAAACTAATCTCTTTGTAGTGTAGGCGGGACATTTATTCCTCGGAGAATGCCGAGTTGAGAACTTAAAGATATCCGTATTTTCCACTGATAATTTAGTATAACTCTATTATAGATTAATATACCTAAATGCTTTCTAAATGGCTATATTAGAAGGTCCTATGATTACCGCTCGTTTGGTTGATAATATCAATGATAATCCTCTGGCGTGAAGCATGGCTAAAGCCGTTATTTAACCTTGAACTGGGTCAGGATCTTTGTAACTTATGCAAGCAA
>DATFBG010000102.1:0-3502 GCA_035253945.1 Nitrososphaeraceae archaeon
AAACCCCTAATCCTCAGTTGATCACGATGCCTTTCATCATCAACAACAAATTTTTGTTGTTTTTTATCTAGTCTAGCATTAATGGACTGTTGGATTTCACCGTAAATGTTAAGAGCATTATTTGGAAGAGAGGAATCACTAAATTCTGGCATGACAAACAAATAAATCACTGCCGGATCCCATTTAAGCATTCAGCCAGAGTGTATATAGATGAGAGGAGTTAACTATCGAGAGCCTAGGGGTATGCCTTATGTCAGGAGGGAATATATTAAAGGAAAACCTCAAATCAAGATTGCGAGATTTTCATCCGGCCAGTATAGGGATAATTATTACGACTATAAACTAGAGCTTCTCACAACTGAAAGCATTCAAATAAGACACAATGCACTTGAGTCGGCGAGACTAGCCGCTAACAAGACTATGTCAAGAGCCGGTGAGGCAAGTTTCTTTTCATCTCTGAGAGTTTATCCTCATGTGCTTCTCAGAGAGAATAAAATGATAGCAACAGCAGGCGCTGACCGATTGCAAGAGGGTATGAGGCGAGCATTTGGTAAGTCTACAGGATTAGCAGCCAGGATAGAACCTGATCAGGTCATATATGAGGCGTATGTTACTGCCTCGAACCTAGCTCTTGGAAAGGAGGCTCTGAAAGTAGCTTCTAGCAAAGTTGGTTGTCCGATGTGGATACGAATAACCCCTCTGAAGCACACAGATCAAAAAGAAGAGGACTAATTAGTGGCAGCGGCCTAGGGGAGATGGGTGGATGTAGAACTGGATTATCGAGACACCGCGATGTCCAGCCATTATTTGACCCGCAACAAATCAAACAAAATCGTGCGTCTTTAAAGACGCACCGTTTATATCATAAGATTTATTCGATAAAAGAACATAACCGTATGAAGAGAAAAAATTATGGCGCTCCGAATAATTTCTGATCTTGAGGACTCTAAATTTAAGAATAAAAGAGTTTTTGTCAGAGTTGATTTCAATGTGAAAATAGAAAACGGCTCCGTAGGAGAAGATTACCGAATCCGCATGACTATTCCCACTATCGAATATCTGATTAAGCGAGGAGCCAAGGTGTTGCTCGCCTCGCACCTCGGCAGACCAGATGCACCCGCACCCCAATATTCTCTCGCCCCCGTGACCAACAGGTTATCTGAAATACTTGCCAGATCAAAAGTTAGATTCGTAGAAGACTGTATTGGAGACAAGGTAGAGAATGTCACATCAGAGATGCAACCAGGAGATGTTTTGTTACTTGAAAATCTTAGGTTCTATAAAGAGGAGGAAATTAACGAACAGCACTTCTGCAAATCCCTGGCCTCGCTGGCAGATATTTATGTCAACGACGCTTTCAGTACGTCTCACAGAAAACACTCTTCAACCTACGGAGCAGCACGATTATTCGAGACCAGGCTTGCAGGCTTAAACTTAAGCAAAGAAATCGAGTACCTTTCCATGATAAAAGAAAAACCAACCAAACCCTTTTCCTTAGTAATAGGAGGAATAAAAATTAAAGACAAGATAGGGGCCCTTGAAAATTTACTCCCCAAAGCCGACAAGCTGCTGATCGGCGGTGGAGCCGCATATACTTTTCTGAAGGCAAAAGGAGTAAAAGTTGGAAACTCTATTGTAGATTACGATCATCTAGCTTGGGTAACAAAAGCACTTTCAGAGTTTGGTCCCAAAATCCTGTTGCCCATAGATCACCTGGTCGCATCTTCGAAAGACGATAATTTTACGACCATGGTAAAAAATGATATCCCCGAAGGGATGGCCGGTTTCGATATAGGCAATGAGACAGTACACCGCTACTCTCTCGAGATAGGTGGAAATGGAGGTGGAACAGTTTTTTGGAATGGTCCTATGGGCCTTTTTGAGATTGGGGCATTCTCAAATGGAACAATAAATGTGGCCAAGAGTATGGCTTTAGCGTTTTGGCGTGGTTCTAAAACTTTGATCGGAGGAGGAGATACATTAGAAGCAATGAAACGAGCTGGGGTTACAGAGAGCGAGGTGAGCCATGTCTCTACCGGAGGGGGAGCAACGCTAAGATTCCTATCAGGTGACGAAATGCCAGGGATAAATGTACTAGAGCAAAGGTAATCTCAAAATGCGACAGGAAATTCTAGCTATTGGAAAAGGATATCATGTTAATCGATTATTTTCTTCCCCATCGAATTTCCCTCAAACGATATCAATCGCTATTGCCCTCAGATACGTTATGGAGGATTCTTCGGCTCCTAGCATCATGATATATTTGCCATCTGCTAGATCTGTGGAGTATAACATAAAGGCAAAATGGATATATAGGAACACGGATTCTGCTATGAGGAGTCGCAGCCATATTACACGAGTAACGGTCAGTACTAGATAAAATAAGAATAGACATGAGTAGGAAATCCATAATAGATTCCGCTAAATATTATTGATTTAGCCAGTTTGTTCGGCTTGGGATATCAATATTGGAAGGAGGTGGCTGAAGTTCTGCGTTCTATTATCCCTGTTTATGATAGAGTCAATATCGCAATCTCTATGGGAAAAGCTGATAAATATCGATGGGAGGGGATTAAAGGGCATGTTCATCCAGGAAACAAAATACTTGATGCCGGCTCTGGTTTTGGAAACATGTCAAGAATTGCCTCCGAGGTCACAGACCAGCACTTAGAGATTATTTTATACGATCCACTTTTGATGATGCTTTCAGGAACTAAAAATTTCTTGTCATATTTATCAAACCAATATTTGTCGTCAGGAGTCTTTGAGTATATGCCTTTCAGGGAGCAGATATTTGATGTAGTATTGTGTGGTTACTCATTGCGTGATGCGATAGAACTTGAATCGGCAATAGCAGAGATATATCGTGTGCTTAAGAAAGGAGGAGTATTAGTTGTTGTTGACTTAGGAAAACCTGACAACAAGTTTCTGAGATCCTTTGTTTCCTTTTATCTGAAGTACGTCCTGACCATTATAGCCTTTTTTGTAGCAGGTCAGGGCGGGTTAAAATTTAAGACCATACATGGGACATATATGAAATGGCCTAGAAATTCTGAGCTACATTTATTGCTAAGCAAACGATTTTCAAAAGTCAAGTTTAAAACCGGATTGATGGGTGCCGCAGTAATTATCGTTGCATATAAATAGGAACTAAATGTGACTTGCTTCAATAGACGTATGATCTATTACCTCTCAATATAGTCGGACATTGCAATCTTTTCGGCTTTGCTGCAGGAGAGCTAAGTATTGTACTTTATTTGGAAGTTTTGTGCCACCACTTGTAGTTTGATAGCAGGAACAGAAGGTCACCAATTTCCTTAAAGGGAAAATTCTCATTATCGGGATGGAATAAGTCTAGAGCAGAAGATTAATTAATAAACTCTAAATTCGATATCATTTTTCATTTTCTAAGACAAAATAACTACGTAAAGTTAATTAGAAGGCAAACAAACTTTTTTGATACCTTTATGGCTCAAACAGGTAAAGTCGGAAAGATGTATGA
>DATFBG010000103.1:0-17769 GCA_035253945.1 Nitrososphaeraceae archaeon
GAGCAGCTTCGTCAATTAAAGAGACTTTGAAACCTCTGACCGCTAGCGAGGATGCAATTTGGTATCCCTCTGTACTAAGCCCATACACAACTGTATTTTTTGCCACATCTTTTTTCATAGTATTTTGTCCAACCCCTGAACCCTATTTCTCCTCCCTCAGCTATGAAAGAGAGTTAAAGAAAAGGTTTTTTCTGATGGCACTTATATTGCTATCACTGTTGAGAATTTGGTTTGATATATTGACACCGAAACAAGTGATGTTTTTTAAACCTGCTGTCGATCTATTAAAGAAACATGACCATGAGATCCTCTGCACCTCAAGAGAGTATCGAGAGGCAAATGAACTAGCTAAGATCAGGCATTTTAGTCTCAAAATAGTTGGAAAACACGGCGGTGCAGGAAGAAGTCAGAAGCTGTGGCAGAGTGCAAATAGAATTTTGAAGCTAACGGATATAATTAATGCCTTTGAACCAAACGTAGCCGTTTCTTTCTCGTCTCCTGAAGCCTGCAGGGTCGCATTTGGTTTGGGCATAAGGAATCTAGGGTTTAATGATTCTCCACATGCAGATGCTGTGGCTAAACTTTCTCTTCCGCTTCTAGATTTACTATTATGTCCCTGGATTATACCAAATTCTTCCTGGATAAGATATGGTATTCAGAGAAAAAAGATTATTAAATACCGAGGCCTAGATCCAGTCGCTTGGTTAAAAAGGCTTGACAAGCTTCCCAGCAGCAAACCAAATAGCCATACTTATCGTTTTCAAAAACACAGTATTAGCTCTGATGGCAAAAAGAAAGCCATTCTGATAAGAATGGAGGAAGCTCAGGCATCTTATATTGCTAATAAAAAGTTTAGAGATGCCTCTGTTGAAATGATAGATAGAATTATATGCAATTTATCTGACATTGCAAATTTTTGCATACTGTGCAGATATGAAGACCAAAAGCGGCAGATTTCGGAGAGATATTCAGACAGGGCAAATGTTGTTTCTGGTGTCGTAGATGGGCTCGATTTAATATCACAATCAGATATTTTTATCGGGGCAGGTGGAACTATGACTACCGAAGCGGCTCTCCTAGGTAAACCGACAATCTCGATAGCACCTGTTAGCTTCTACGTTGAAAAGTATCTCGTCTCCAGTGGATTAGCCGAAAAGGCCTCAAGTCCAAAAAGGTTAGAAGAAATAACGAGAAAAATAGTTGCTGATAGAAACTACGCTCATAGACAAACAAAGATAGCGAGTAGCATTATCAGGAAAATGGAAGATCCTATTGAAAAGCTAGTTCTACTTTTAACTAAAAATGCGTAACATTATAAAGTTAGGCTATCCTATCAAAAATGCCCGGGAAGCCCGGTGGAGGATTTGTCTGTTCCGCCGACTGTAGCGGCCAAGCATAGAGGCCTTTGGAGCCTTTGACCCCAGTTCGAATCTGGGCCGGGCTAGCAATATGCCCACATCCCAATATGAGTGAGAATATGTAAACTCTGTTTGACACGTAAGATAACAAAAACCATGGACCATTCTTAATTGCCAGAATCGACAGAGCAGGACCAGAACCAAGACACAATCATTCATTACAATGAGTCCTCTTTTTTTTGCAACTTTCGACCATATTTAGAAGATTAGTCAAAGCGGAGGCCAGATGCTTTTCTCGTTCTAAAGTTTGCTGCTCGTATCTTTTCTTTCGTTCAACCACAATACCAAAGTGGTTTTTTTGTTCAATTAAAGAAGGGGAGCCGAATGAGCGCCGTAATTCTATCGATTTTTCGGGGCTCATGTTTTGGATTATCGTAAATAAGTCACGGGGATAAATTTGAGGATGAGTTTTTGGCAATATGCTACGGATTTCAGAGTGTGTTAGCTTAGACAAAGGCATATTCCCCTTTAACACAGCTTTTCTAACTAAAGAGCCCACTATAAAATGAGCAGATCGAAAAGAGATGCCCTTTTCCAGAACAAGTCTCTCTGCAATATCTACAGCAATAGCATAGCTGTTACGTGCTGCTTCCTTTACTCTGCTATTGCTTATCTTGAGGTTTATTACTAAGCCAGCAAGGATCCCCAGGCTGTCTTGAACCAAGCCTGACGCTCTTATTAGTTCTGGTTTTAATTCCTGTAGATCCCTGCTATATCCAGAAGGAAGTCCCTTTATTATTGAAATTATCGAGAAAAGATTGCTCGAAACTACGGCCGTTTTTGCTCGTATCAATTCTAATACATCTGGATTTTTCTTTTGTGGCATTAAACTGGAAGTCGATGAGTAATTGTCAGGAACTTCTACATAGCCGAACTCAGATGTACTCCACAGTATGAAATCCTCTGCTATTCGAGATAGGTTCAACATTAATATTGTAAGTGACGACACAAATTCTATCAAATCATCTCTTGATGTTGTCGCATCTATGGAGTTAGTTATAATGCCTTTGAATCCTAATAATGAGGCAGTCCTACTTCTATCTATACCAATACTAGTGCCGCCTATCGCACAGGCTCCAAGCGGGGAATTGTTTATCCTATTGTATACTCCATCTAACCTATCGAGGTCCCTAAATAGGCCATCTATATAGGAAAGGAGAAAATGAGATAATGTGCCAAGCTGCGCGTGTTGAAGATGTGTATACAAAGGCATTATTGAACGAAAATTGTCCTTGCACTTTGACAGTAATGCACTAATAAGCCTAAGAATTGCTAACGATATTTTATTGATATAATCTCTAATCATCATGCGAATATCAAGAATCACCTGATCATTTCTTGATCTGGCAGTTTGCAACACTCCTCCTACATCGTAACCTAATTGAGATATAAGATGAGCTTCAATACTCTCATGTATATCCTCATATCCCTCTGTGGACATAACTTTGGGATTTTTTCTTATCCTCTCCAACTCGACTAATAGTCTTCGTATGTTAGAGGCCGATAGTATTCCTCTTTCATGTAGCATAATAATGTGAGCCTCACTTCCCAAGATATCATAGTACAACAAGTGGCTATCCGCCTGGACTGAAGAAAGAAACTTTAGTCCTTCTTTGTCCAAAGAATCGCCAGTTCTGGATCTGTACACAACTAAAGAATTCAAAGAGTTTTATTTTAATATTCTAATAATGCAAGATATGTAATGATAATTGTCTAATTTGTAAGTTATGTAAGTTTCACTGGATTAGGCCTACTAACTCATCATAGTTAGATTGACTGGCAATGATTAAATATCAAGAGACAACCCTATATACTGTGGTTCAGGATCTTCAAAACACACGGAAGCAAATTTTTGATGAGCTAACAAAGATTGTAGACCCGGAAATTGGCGTTTCTATAATGGAACTTGAGTTGATTGATAACGTAAGGATTGATTCTGGTAGTGTATCTATAGATTTGCATCTGACTAGTCCGTTCTGCCCTGCAGTATTTGGCTTCAAGATAGCTCAGGACATCAGAGACAATATCTATAAAATTCCTGAAATAAGTTCAGTTAAAGTAAACGTCAGTAATCATTTTATGGCAGAGGCCATCAATAAGCAGGTTAACGAAAGCACTCCACCTCAAAAGGCATAGAAACCGCTATCTCTCCATAATCCTGTTCGCTATCAACCCCCAGTAAAGGATGCTTTTTTAGCAACTAATCGAAACTTTCTCAAGAGTGCAACAGGAGAGCAGCAAAGCAAAGTTTCCGGAGTCAGATGGATGTTTACTTGGCTTGAATCTATGACCCTTCGTTGCTTATCTTTCTTAATTCCGCAAGCTCTCTTGGATTCTTAGAGATAGTCATCAGATGGCTTCTCAACAATTGTATCCCTAATGCGGGATCGACTCCTTTAGGACACACCGTGCTGCATGAACCAGCAAAATGACATCTCCATATCCCATGTTTATCGTCAACGATGTCTAGCCGCTTCCCCCCGGCATCATCCCTTTTATCTGCGAAATATCTGTAAGCCTGAGCAAGAGCCTGAGGACCAGGGAATTTTGTATCTGTAGCTACTGTAGGGCAGGCAGAGTAACAAAGTCCGCACTTTATGCAATATGAGAATTGAAGAAAATCGTCCACTTCTTTAGGTGTCTGCTTCAATTCGCTTAGTTCTTCCATGTTGGGGTCAGGATATGGGTTTTGAATAAAAGGTCGCATATTTCTATGATGATTAAAGAACTGCTGAAAGTCAGTTACAAGATCACGTATAAGAGGAAAGTTGGGCAGAGGTTCACAAGTAATTATATGAGTCTCAAGCTCGGATATTTTCGTATAGCATGCAAGCCTCGGGATACCGTTAATTTTCATACCGCAGGATCCGCATGACGCCATCCGGCATGAATACCTTATAGCAATGCTACTGTCCAAATGTTCTTTTGCATATAGAAGGGCATCTAGTACAGTTGTCCAGCGGCGAACAGGCACAGGAAAGGAGCTATATTGGCTCCCTGCTTTTTTGTTGGAACTTACTCCCCTGTAGATCTTTAAGATTATATCAGTAGTATCCTTGCTGTCTTTAGTAAGATTTTTCTCAGACGTATTTTTTGTTAATAAAAACTTTGTTTTCATTCTCTATTGTCAAGTATTTTATAAATTTAAGCCATTAACAATTATAATCGTTCGGGTTCCGTAACCTATAACGACCAGCACAGCGGCCAACGTAGATAAAATGACAAACCTTTCCCATATTTTACCTTGTCTTAATTCAAGCAGCATTACTCTTAATCCATTGAAACCATGTATCGAAATGAGTACTAATATGCTTTCCAGAAGTAAGGCATACAAAATATTTTGATAATTGGCGACAACATTTTCGTATTCGAGGGACATAGAAAAGGGCATTATGAGCCTCATCATTATGTGCACTGCAACCGTGACAAGAGCGGCAAGCCCCGTGATGTAGTGAATTTTCATCACTGTACTCTCTCTCAAAAGCTCTCGTTTAGAGTTCTGAATATTTCGTGTCACTACTCATTCACCTCCAAATAGTACGCTACTACCATAAAGCATAGCTGCCGCTGCCAATATCAAGGCTACCCAAATACCAGACCTCTGAATATTATTGAGTGAAACTGCTTCGTATGGATAATCCGGTCTTCCTGGTTTCCCAAGACCTCTGGCCGTTTCTGCAAATATGAGCCTTATGCCATTAATTGAATGAAATGTGCTAGTTCCTATAACCAGAATTAAAAATATGTGTCCCCAAGTAGTTTGAGTGAGTTCAAGCATGGAGTTCCAAGCATTAACTCCTCCTACTAAATTACTAGTTTCGTAGACGTGGCCAACAAAATATACAAGCAAAAATAGACCTGTCAGTCGCATCAGCCAATAAGAAAGCCGTTCCCAGCCATACCGTGTAGGGTTGAGCCATCCCTTTAGACCTTCTCGGTTCGCACGGTTCTGTGAATTTTGCGTGCTGAATGCCTTCTCTCTCACCATCTAGTACTTTCTCTCCACAGGTGCGTACCTGGTAAACGTAACAGGATACCAGCTCATGTTAGGCTGGACATCTGAATAGTATGCTAAGGTATGCTTCAAGAAATTAAGGTCATCACGCCTGGCATAGTCTGTCCTGGCATGCGCTCCCCTAGATTCTCGCCGGTTGTACGCGCCCATTAATACTATCTCGGCAATCCTGAACATTGAGTCTGTCTCCATCACATTAAAAAAGTTGGTGTTATATTCTTTGGCATGGTCATCGACATGTTTCCAGGTCATACTTCTTAATTCTCTTAGCTTTTTAATTCCTTCGCTTAGGCCTTTGTCATCCCTAAAAACATAGGCCTTGCTATCCATGGTATCGGTTAGTGTCTTTCGTATTTCGTAAGGATTAGCATCACCTCGACCTCGGAAAATTCCATCGTAGATTCTTTTTTCTTCCTGCTGGACTTGCACTACCTTCACAGACAACCTTGCTTTATTCAAAGCGTATTGTGCTGCCAATTGGCCTGTTATCTTACCCCATACAAGGCATTCGGATGTAGAATTTGCTCCAAGACGGTTTGAACCATGAGTACTATTACATGATGCCTCACCGGCTGCCCAAAGACCACTCATTTCGGTGTTCCCGTTAATGTTGGTGTGTACTCCCCCCATCATGTAATGACAGACCGGTCTTATTTGGATAGGCTCATTAATTATATCCACACCCGAGAACTTTATGCCGATCTCCCTAATCCCAGCCAGGCGATCCTTAATGGCTTCTTCTCCAAGATGTGTCAAATCTAGAGCAAGGCAGTCAGCTCCTGACTCATGTATCATACCTCTTCCCTCCTGAATTTCTCTTATCATTGAACGGGAAACGACATCCCTTGGAGCTAATTCAAGCTTCTCAGGGGCGTACTTCTTCATGAATCTTTCACCGTCTTTATTGATCAAATATCCCCCTTCTCCCCTTGCGCCCTCTGTTATCAATATCCCAGAGGGAAGAATTCCTGTTGGATGGAACTGGACAAATTCCATATCCTTGAGTCCCAAGCCCGCTCTATAAGCCATATCTAATCCATCTGGTGTAGAGGAGTATGCATAGGTGGAAAAGCTATAGATTCTTCCTGCGCCACCGGTGCAAATTATGCCTGCAGGGGCCTTGAAAATGACAAATTCTCCCGACTTCATTTCAATCGCTGTCACACCTGCAAAGGTATTATTATCGTAGAGAATGGATGTACAAAACCATTCATTGTAGAACTCGATATTTTCATATTTTAGGGATGTATCGTAGAGGGTTTGCATCTCATAAAAACCGACTTTGTCCTGTGCGTAGGTGGCGCGAGGAAAGGAGTATCCTCCGAACTTCCTCTGATCTATCCGGCCCTCATTTCTTCTGGACCAGGGCATTCCCCAATGGTCAAGCTGGTAAATTTCAAGAGGCATCATTTTGACTAGGCGTTCAGCAACGTCTTGGTCTGCGAGAAAATCACTTCCTTTGATAGTGTCATAGATGTGGGATTCCTCATTGTCTCCGTCTTCTTTGAAAAGCACTGCTGCTGTACCGCCTTCTGCTGAGACAGAATGGGAACGCATGACTTGGACTTTAGACAATACCGCTATCTTCACAGAATTGCTGTTTTCTGCTGCAGAGATTGCTGCCCTTAGACCAGCAAGACCAGAACCAATAATGATAATATCATAAGAAATTGAGTCAGGCAGTTATAAAATCATCCTCTTAGCTACTGAGCCCAAATGTTCTCATAAATACCTTTAGAACTATCTAAATACTTGAACATCCTCACAATATTAATTTCTAAGCAGTCAAAGTGTGTCTGTCTGGGAGGTGTTATTGTCGTGTGGCTGCTTTGCTCCAAAGTAAATTGGTCTAGTACATCGAATAATCTTGCAGAAACTTCTTGCTTATAGAATCTGTCTTTTAATCCAATCATATTTTCTCATGCGGGGCTCTGGATATCCACATTTAGCGCATTGCTTTGCTCGTTTATGAAAAGAATTATGACCGCATCTTCTACATCTAATGTGTGTCTTCTTCCTGGTAAATTTGCCCATTGAAGTAGTGCCTTTTGTCATCGCAATCACTTGGTCTTAAATGGGTGGAGGGGATATAATGACGACATTGTCTCCCCTTACTACAATCATTCCAAGGTCATTTGTTTTATCGTCCTCTAATATTTCCACGGAGTCCTCTAGAAGCAAGTTCATGTGTTGGTCAAAACCATGAAGTTTACCCCTAATTACTTTGCCACCCTTTAGCTTTATGAGAACGACTTTTCCAAGGCTCTCGTCCAAAACCTTTACAGCCATGTCTACAGACAATGTGTTCTGATACCTACACCTAAAGCTAAATGAGGCTATATATTAAAATTTCATTATCATTTCCTTTTAATGAATGGGCTCACAAGTCGTATAATTCCAAAATCACCTGCTCTGTATTTTTAATTATTTGTTCTAAAAGTTCTTGCCCTTTGCTGGCTGTCGCATTTCTAGGATCCCCCCATACTCCATTCCCAGTTAATTTAGGAAATGAGCTCGGGTTATTTGTAAGCGTTTGGTATGTTCTTTTCAATTTTGGACGATCAATGGCACTAGGTTCGGCTTTATCCATCCTTACTAAATCAGAACGAATCGCTAACATAATCGAAGTCTCCGTATCTCCACCATGGTCAAATTCTTCATCCATCATATTCCAGTAATTTAAGGAATATACGGAGAAATCCTTAGCAAACCCACCATCGGCAAAATAGTGCATCACATACTGTAGTGCGCCACTATTTCCATGGTGGCCGTTTACGTAGATGACTTTCTTTAATCCCATCCTTGATAGGGACAAGGATATATCATTGGTTAGATTAATTAGCGTAGAATATCTTAGGGAAACATTAAACAAGGGAGCATGTTCGAAGGAAATGCCATAGCTGATGGTAGGAAACACAAAAGAACCTACACTTTCTGCAACGTGCTTTGTTATGTATTCTGCAATTATCAGATCGGTCGCTACCGGCAGGTGCCCACCATGCTGTTCTAGCGATCCAACAGGAACTAATGCCCGCGTACAATTCTTAATCATGTGATCGAATTCCACAGAAGTTATTCCACCTGCAACGTCTATTGCCATTTTCTGACCCATTAGCAGCATCAATGCTTATAATATTGGCGAGCGATCATGTATTGGTAATAGCAAATAGACTCTACTCAGGGCATTCGCTGACTTAGATAGCGAACATTTACTCAGAAATCCAGTCACCTATTATATCTCGGTACATACCTAATGCAAATAAATAAATAAAATGGCTCGTGAACCTATCCATTGTTTCTAATGTGAACTCGGCCCCAGTACACTTCTAGCTTATCTTCCAAATAGAGTTTTATCGCTTTGACAAGGGTGCTTGCTTCTAGCTCCTGTCCTTTCTCTTTTATAGATTCGAGGGTATCCGAAGGAAGTACATCGAAGGCTTTCTGGCAGATAATTGGACCTTGGTCTAGTTCATCGGTCACAAAATGAGCAGTGCAGCCCACAATTTTAGCACCCCTTTCGTACGCTTGTACATAAGCGTAGGCGCCTGGAAAGGCGGGCAACAGAGAAGGATGAATATTAATTATTCTGTTAGGATATCTCCATACAAAATTAGGACTTAACACCCGCATGTATCTTGCGAGTACAATCAGATCGATGTTAAACTTGTCAATTATTTTCAAGATATGTGCCTCTGCATCTTCTTGATCGTTACCATGACTTGTAACATAATGAGGTATTCCCGAGCTTTTTGCCATGTGTGCTAACGTATTTTCGGTTCCTATTATGACAGAAAGATTTGCTTTTATCTCGCCAGTCTTCTTTGCATCCAAAATTTTTTGAAGACAATGTTTTTCTTTACTAACTAGAATAGCGATATTCCTTGACCTATTAGGTTCTTGATAGTGTATTTTGATCTCCATGTTTAATTTTTTGGAGAGGTGCTGTAAGGATTTGTCAAATTCCTGCCTATCAATTTTGTTAAATGAGGCTTCAAGCTGCATTCCAAATAGGCCTCTGACAACATTTTGGCTTATTTGCTGAATATTTCCCCCTCCATTGAAGATGGCATTAGTTATTTCCGCAACTACGCCCTTCCGATCCTTTCCTATGACAGTGACTTCAATTAGAGTTTCGATGCGGCTTCGAGTTTTATCCAATAATGCAGTACAACGACTGAGTTAAATATCATGTTTACCTTATCTTGTCCTGCTTTATTCTATGAGCGCACGTAGCATTACCCTTTGCGGCTTAGACTGTAATTTTTCTCTTAGTAATAGAAGTTGTACAACCTTGAGGAAAATTCAACTAATTGACCTTTGATTACCGAACAACAAAATGCTTCGTGCAATATACAACCTTCTGCCTTAGTTCATTAGATTGCAAATCTCTGGCATGACTACATAGATAATTGCATAAGGAGAAGCAATTGCAGATGTAGTTACTAGTTGAACTGTAGAGCAATATACTTAAATAATCATAAGTTCCTCTAAAGTTCATTATAGAGGCAAGTCTTCAGTTTGGAACATTTGTCGGATGTAAGGCAAGCATTATTGTGCATCTGCTTCCAGCTACACTCATATGAATGAGGAATTTATTCTTTTATGAGAGAACAACAACGGCAACAAAGACCTACAAAATTCTTTGATTATAACCAACCCACTGGTAGATGCAAAGTGTGCTGTACCATTTCTGGATGGCATTGTTACGATTGTGGTAGCGATTTCTGCCAGAATCATTTTGAGAACCATAAAGACAATAATTTTTGCGGAAAAAACTAAGAGGCGAAAACTAAGAGGCGAGATGCCAGTCTAATGCGCTTCAAAGAGAATGTATCCTTTACTTTTCCAGTGTCAACTAATCCTTTCTTAAATCCTGTCTGAGCCGTGTATATCGAGAGATATCGAACTTGGATTCGTATCTTCGATACAAAGTTGATAAGTTAAGCATTTGAGAAATGGATTAGCTCCAAATAAGTTAGGACTCTCCCACAATAAATAATTAGGGTTATCTTGTTCGGTTTTTGATATCAAAGATATTTGAAATACTCTACAGACTATATATCATGATGCGGGGGGTGGGATTCGAACCCACGAATCCCTAAGGAACAGGGTTCTAGGAAACGCACAACGTTTTCTTTGCCCTTTCTTTCTAAGCTTCGCACCTTTTCTCATTCACCTGAAAAGAAAAGGACCTGCGCCGTTGACCGGGCTTGGCGACCCCCGCGTATATCTTCTTGTCTTGTAGATGGGCCATACATTTATCTATTATTAGTCTTGCAGAACCTCTTATTACCTGCTCATTAGTCGAGTAGATAATATGAGATAAGATCAAATATTCTCCCTTGGATTAGATAACAACAAATGAATAAAGCGGTGAACAAGACATTGTTTGGAACGAATGGAGTTAGAGGCATATTTGGAATAGATTTGACCCCTGAAAAGATTATTCGACTATCGAAATCTCTTGCACATTATTTTCCCCAAGGGTCTCTCGCAGTTGGATTCGATGGCAGGAACTCTAGCCCTATAATATCTAAAATAGTATGTTCGGCCCTTAACTCTGAGGGAAGGAATATTCAAATGGTTGGCTTAGTGCCCACTCCATGCCTCCAATATGCTATCAAGTACACAGACCTAAGTGGTGGGCTCATGATCACAGCATCACATAACCCGCCTGAATATAATGGTATCAAACCAGTGGCCTATGACGGGGTAGAAATCTCTAGGGAGGATGAGTTAAAGGTCCAAGAAATATTTTATTCAAACGAACACTTACCAAGCGCGTATTCTGGAAGCGAATTTGTTGAAGAAAATACAGTTGAGTCTTATATGGACAGGATTTTGAGCCTCATTAATGTTGAAAAAATTCGACAACGCGAATTCAAAGTAGTTGTCGATGGGGGAAATGGTGTTCAAGGGCCGGTCGCCTCGGTATTGGCAAAAAGGCTTGGATGCAAGGTCTTAACACTTAACTGCAACATTGACGGAGATTTTCCAGGAAGAGGTCCAGAACCGACAGTTGACAATTTGAAAGCGCTGTCACATGCCGTAACTGGTGCGGGTGCCGATCTTGGAGTTGCATATGATGGTGATGGAGATCGAAGCATATATTGTGACGAAAGAGGTCAGGTTTACTCTGGGGACAGAACAGGCGCCCTACTCACAAAGTTCCTGTTAGCTACCAAACAGCTCAATACCGACATAATATGTCCGATAAATACTACAATAGCTGTCCCATTGGTTGCAAACAAGGCTGGGGCTAAGGTGGTTTTTACCAAGGTGGGGAGCGTAGAGGTATCAAGAGAAATGGTTAAACGTAAGTCGATTATAGGAATGGAGGAAAACGGTGGATTCATGTATGGACTGTTAAATGAAGTGAGAGATGGAGCAATGACTACTGCTTTGGTTTTAGAAATGCTAGCTACTTATGCCAAAGATAGTTTGTCAAAACTTATGCATACGTTACCTCGTACGTTCCAATTCAAATCAAAATATCCGTGTCCCACCAAAGCAAACGCATTAGAAGTCATTAATAAAATCCAAGGACATGGCAGCCCTAAACAAATCGAAGCTATGGACGGTGTAAAGGTTTGGATAGACGATGAAACTTGGATTTTGGTAAGACCTAGCGGCACTGAGCCCATAATACGGCTATATGCAGAGTCTACGGATCGGAATTTGTTGAATTCCAAAGTAGACGAATATGCGAACCTAATAGAGAAACAACTTAAAAATGGGATCTAGATACAATATTTTAAATATGATATTTTTTTTGATCTGGGTAGAATAATCTGAGTTGATATAATTTTAGAATCTATCCGCTGCGGAATAGACAAAAATGCACTTGACTTACATCCCAGAAAGACTAATTCGTGAGCTATTCTGTTTCCTGTCCGCCCATATTTCATAGATAACACTTTTAATACGCTTCCGATTCTTATAGAAGGAACAAAAGATGATCCCAATGGGTGATAAATATAATGAGTAAACCTTACTATGTGAAATCTGAAACTCCAAAAGATCTAGTAAATGCAATTTATGAAGCAGTGCGTTTAGCAAAACAGAGCGGCAAGGTGCGAAAGGGAACTAATGAAACCACAAAGGCAATCGAGCGCGGTATGAGCCGTTTGGTTGTTATAGCTGAAGATGTTGAACCACCAGAAGTGGTCGCTCACCTGCCCATTCTGTGCGAAGAACGAAATGCAGTCTACGTCTTTGTTCCGAGCAAACAACAGCTTGGTGCAGCATTAGGTATAGATGTAGGCTCTGCTGCCGCCACTATCATAGATTCTGGTGAAGCTCAGCATATAGTCGAGCAAGTAGTAAGCTCAATCACTCCGGCCAGTTCGAAGAAGGAGTAGACGAGAGGGGGAGGAAAACATGAGTCGCAACATAGAGGAAAAAGTTACTCCTGCAGAAGTCATTCAAGTTGTCGGTAGGACTGGGATTGCAGGAGAAGTAATTCAGGTGCGAGTCAAGGTGTTAGAAGGAAAAGACAAGGGCCGTATACTAACCCGGAACGTTAAAGGCTCAGTTAAAATGAACGACATATTGATGTTGCGAGAAACCGAGCGAGAGGCCCGAAAGATAAAGTGATCCTTTCGGCAAATCCTTTTGGTGAAAGATCTTGAGCAAGGCGACGTCGTCCTTACGTAATTGCTTTTTCTGCGGCAAACAAGTTACCACCGGTCAAGGAACTATGCTAGTGAAAAATGACGGAGCGGTTCAGTGGACATGTTCGAATAAGTGTCGAAAGAATCTGAGAGTTCTGAAAAGGGATCCACGTAAACTTAAGTGGACTAGGAAGTACGTTAAAGGCGGAATAAGGGTCAAAAAATAATATTATGGAAAGAGAGCGTACCCTTGTAGTTATAAAACCTGATGGAATAAGACGGGGATTAATGGGTAAAATTATCTCTAGATTTGAAGACAAAGGATTCACGATAAGGGATTTGCGCTTTTTTACTTTTTCTCGTGAACAGGCCCATGAATTCTATTCAGTACATACGGCAAAGCCTTTTTTTGAAGATTTAGTTTCTTTTATTTCTTCTGGTCCCGTCGTCGCATGCATCCTTGAGGGTGACAATGCTATTAAGGTTGTTAGACTTATGACAGGTGCCACCAAGTCGTTTGACGCGGCAGCTGGTACTATCCGAGGAGACTATGGATTAGGTCTTACAGAAAACGTTATTCACGCCTCTGATTCTCATGAAACCTTCATAAAAGAGTCTGGAGTCATTTTTAACCGTACATAGGTGAAGCTGCGTCAACCGGTTCTCGTTGTATTGGGTCATGTAGACTCTGGTAAGACTTCGTTACTCGACACCATTCGTGGAACCGGGGTTCAGGCCCGCGAGGCCGGGGGCATTACTCAACATATAGGTGCCAGCTTTTTTCCTATTGACACAATAAAACAACTAACCGGTCCCCTTTATGAAAAGCTCGCGAAGTTAGAATCCCAGATTCCGGGTCTTTTAGTGATAGATACTCCGGGTCACGAAGTATTTGCCAATCTCAGAAGCCGCGGAGGATCGGCTGCAGATATAGCTATTGTGGTTGTTGATGCCAATAAGGGTTTTGAACCTCAGACATTTGAGAGTATGGAAATATTGAAGAATAGGAGGGTTCCTTTTGTCGTTGCCCTCAATAAGGTGGATATGATTGCAGGCTGGCGACGAATAGACTCGCCATTTATTACGGAACAGGTAAAGGCACAGGATCCTCCAGTTACTTCAATGTTGGACGAAAGAATCTATAATGTAGTAGGATCTCTATCGAGACTTGGATACAACTCGGAAGGATTTTGGCGCGTTAAGGACTTCACTAAAGAGGTAGCAATTGTTCCAGTTAGTGCTGCCAAGAATATTGGAATTCCTGAGCTGCTGGTTGTTGTTGTTGGCCTCTCTCAACAGTTTATGACTAAAAGACTACAACGGATAGAAGGCCCAGGAAGGGGAATTATACTCGAAATAAAAGAGGAGATAGGATTAGGACCTTCCGCGAATTTGGTACTTATAGATGGAACTCTAAGAGTGGGAGACACAATTATGGTGGCCAAGAGAGATAAGGCAGTTACTACAAAAATAAAGGCTCTATTACTTCCAAAGCCCCTCGATGAGATGCGTGACCCACGGGACAAATTCAAACCTGTGACTGAAGTAACGTCAGCAGCCGGCGTAAAAATAACCTCCCCTGACTTAGACGGTGTGCTGGCAGGAAGTCCTCTCTATGTATTGAGAAACAAAGAAGAGGAGAAAAAGCTTAAACCCGTTATAGAAGAGGAGATTAACAGCACTATAATAGCGGATACTAATACTCAGGGTATAATATTACGCTGCGATACAATAGGCTCGCTTGAGGCTATCAGAGACATGTTAAGAAAAGAAGATATCCCCATACAGAAAGCAGATATAGGGCATGTCACTCGAAGAGATGTTCTTGCTGCATCAGCTGTTAAAGAAAAGAATCGATACCTAGGCGTCATCTTGGGCTTTAATATAAAAATTCTTGAAGAAGCAAATAGGGAGGCGCAAGAAAGAGGGATACCAATTTTCAGTGAAAGGATAATCTACAACCTTGTTAGGAATTACACTGATTGGGTAAATTACCAGAAGGAGCATGAAGAATCTATTCTATTTAATGAGATCCCACCTATCTGCAGATTTCAGTTTATGAAAGGTTTCGTATTCCGAAGAAATTATCCAGCCGTTTTTGGGGCTGAAATTTTGATAGGGAAACTTCGTCAGAAGGTTCAAGTAATAAACGAGGTCGGGAAAAAAATTGGCGCAATTCACCAGATCCAGAAAAGTGGCAAGCCTATTGATGAAGCCACACAAGGGGAACAGGTTGCAGTATCAATAAAAGAGATTTCAATAGGAAGACACATCAATGAGGGCGACATATTTTATACGGATTTGAAGAGCAAAGAAGCAAAGCTATTATCAGAACGTTTTACCTCCCGTCTTGCACCTGAAGAAAAAGATCTATTAGATAAAATAATTGCCATGAAACGAAGTGTCGACCCGTCGTACGCATATATTTAGCTCATGCAAATGCTAAGCGTATCAGAATACCTTCTTCTGAGCAAGCTAGTACGTTACTCCAACATCATATGTTATCATTATTATTGGTACTAGTACTATTATTATTATTGATATTTTTGTAGCAGACCTTCTAGCCCTTTTTCTCCCACCGCCCCTACAGCCCTGTCTACCGCTTTTCCATTCACAAATATGATAAATGTAGGAATCGCGTATACATCAAACCTCATTGCTATTCCTTGATTATCGTCAACATTAAGTCGTCCAAATGTAACCTTTTGACCATATTTCTTTGCTAGCTTGTCAAAAATTGGAAGCATAAATTGGCAAGGACCACACCACGTGGCCCAGAAGTCTACTAGGACTGGCTTATCTCCGGAAACTGTATCATCAAAGTTCTTTTCGGAAAGTTCAAGCAGTTGACTAGCTCCAACAGCCGTTGAGGCCCTACTGGTCATCTGTTCCTTTTCACTCATGCTATCAGCTGTCTATCGCTTATTCGATATATAAGATTTTTTGAGAAGAAAAATATATAGACTGACTGAATGAGAGAGACAAAGAAATTGTCGGTCTTCGCATCGAACTAAACCTATCAAATCAGAGATCTACGATAAATTGCACAATGAACATATCGTTTCTTTTGAAAATTTTCATTTCGTGATAGGTGATAGCCTTAACTTCAACCTTATAATGATGCTTTTGCTCAGAAAACGCCTCGCCCCTACACATACTAGTTAGCCTATATTTATCTCTACTTCGCTCTATTGTTACCTCAAAGTTGGCTAGTGCTATGTTATCGACCATAAGTGTTAATAATACTTTCTCTAGCCAGTTGTAAAGGAGGCTTATTTGATCAAAACCTTCAGTCTCAACAATGACGCTTTTATTTGGATGTATTTTCGAGAGATCACAGACTATATTAACGAGAGCCTTTGCAGAATTTGCAAACACTTCGCTTAGCGTTCGTCCGTAAGCTTCAGCCATCGCGTCGCTTACATGCTCTATATAGTGAAAGTCAACATTGGACACACTTTTTCTACGGTTGGCCAACTATTATACTGAACAGCAAAATCTAAATTGTAACGATTAATGGTTCATGTAGTGGACTGTAGTGGACTTAGAACTTCCTCGTGGAATGAGAGACTTGGACTCTGAAGACCTAAAAGGGATTAACTATGTCCGAGAAAAATTCTTTGAATATTCTCACTTGTTTAACTTTATAGTGATGGAACCATCCCCCATCGAAACGCTTCAAACCCTTGAGACAAAAGCTGGACCATCAATTTCAGACGAAATCTACAGCATGACTGACAAGGGAGGGAGAGATATTGGTCTGAGATTTGATCTTACTATAGGTTTAACGAGGTTTGTCACTCGCCGAAGAGATCTCAAGATGCCAATAAAGATAGCATCATTCGGGGGAGTATGGAGATATGACGAGCCACAGGCTGGAAGATACCGATACTTTCATCAATGTGACATAGAAATCTATGGATCTCGGAAACTCACCTCGGATGCAGAAATAATTGAATTTATGTATTTATTTCTAAGAAACCTTGGACTAGATGTGACTCTAGAGATAAGCCATCGCCCTTTAGTGGAGGAATTTATTCGAAAAAATCTCAAAATTTCGGACGGAGCATTAATTTCCGAAATATTCAGAATAATGGATAAAGTTCCCAAAAAAGGGCCTGAGGGAATCCTCATGGAATATGGGAACAAAATCGATAGATCCATTCTCGAGAAATTAATCGCGTTTTCGAGCATACGAGGCCATGTTCCAGAAGTGAATAATAACACTCAATTGGCAGAGCTAGAGAATTGGAAAACTATGACAGAGTTGATGGATATGTTAGAATCTAGGCAAATCACAAACGCTACCATCAATTTAGGAATCGTTAGGGGTCTGGACTATTATTCTGGAATAGTATTTGAAGCCTATGATGCAAACACAAAGGTTGGCGCACTAGCAGGTGGAGGACGTTATGACACGTTGACCGATCAATTTGGGAGGAAAGATATGGGTGCGACAGGGGCCGCTGCTGGTGTAGAGAGAATCATTCTTGCCCTTCGACAACGGAACCTCTTAAGAAAGGCACATAGTCAGATAGTCTATGTCGCATATACTTCTGATATGACAAAACAAAAGGTGATGCATGTAATATCCAATCTTAGAAGCAATGGATTTGTGACTGACTACAACCTTCAGGATCGCTCGCTAGCAAAACAGCTGGACGACGCATCATCAAAAAACGCATCTGTTGCAATCATCTTAGCGCCCAGGGAAATTGAAAAG
>DATFBG010000104.1:0-4218 GCA_035253945.1 Nitrososphaeraceae archaeon
AGAAATAAGGACGGAGTTACAAAGACATAGTTGATGTACAGGGCGTCCTTGTCATATATCCAACTGGTAGAATACCTTACGCTTCTTCGAAAAAATAACCTGATAGAATATAGGCCGTCTACTGCCACCTATAAGACTGCTGAGGGGGGCTTCGCTTTCTTCAGGTCACAAGAGAGATGAATTCAATTAGTGATGGCCAGAAGGGCATAACCATAGGGATTGTGTGGATTATAAAAGATCCTTCATATTCAATTGTAGTAACAAATAAGAATACATGCACGAGCGATAGCGCATGGAAAGACCGGTTCAAGAGCGACATGCGCCCGGGATATTACTCTATGATAGCTAAATAATCTTAAAGTCGATTCAAGCAGAAAATACTGTCCGAAATAGAACTTAAAGAAGTGTATGCCAAGGTGAAGATTCAAGAAGCCTAATTATGACATTTTGTTGTGATTAATATTTATTTTAAAGATGGTAGGGTGTGCTCATTTTGTGACAAAGAGATTGAAGGTAATGAGGTCAAAGGAAGGAGTGATAGGAGCATTTGTAAGATTTGTTCTCACAAATACAAGATAAACTCGTACGATTTTAGTGAAGAAGGCTGCTGCTGTGACGAATAGTTCTTGTTACTATTTTAACAATTTGTATCGGCAAAAAGCAAACTAGGTTAGCTCGATTACTATATCAAGCGCTACGAGTAGGTTGGAAATCACAAGCACCCAAACATCACTTTTCGTAAAATTGAATTCAATTTAAGGTTAAAAGGTGGCTTACTAATATATTATAGTAATATTAGTAAAAATCGACCGCAAGATTTACGTAATGATAGGAAACAATATCCTATACTATGTCGATGAGGCGGAGTAATAAGATACTTGTTTACTGTTCCATTGTAATGATTCTTATTTTCCAAACCCCTGGAATCACAAATCTCTTGGCAGATATCCGATTGGACACTACCCGTGAAAGTGGAAGCAAGCCTATCATCGCCTTCGCGTCCTCCAACTCGGCCTCGGCCTCATTATCTTCTAGTTCGCCTGAAAATGATATTTTTGGAATAAAAAAAATATATCCGACAAAGAGTGGTGGCAGAGAATGGTTTATCGATATGAATGACCCCAGAAGCGACGGAATATTTTTTATTACATCTGACCGAAATATTACTAGACAGGAAGATGGTTCGTGGCGCGTAAATAACACCAATGTTCGTTTAAACGTGGATACTCTTCCAAATATGGTACCCTGGAGGGACGTGGAGATAACAGGATATGCAAAGATAGTAGGGAAGGTACCCATTGATGGTAACAGCCGGGTTGTCACAGACGACTTCGACCTCAATTGGCTAGCTCGGGGTGGAAGACATAGCACTGAACACCCATGTGAGGGCTCAGCATTTATAGCAATCCTGGACATAAATGGGACAGTAGCTTGGAAAAAAGAGATATGGTTCCCTGGGGGGTACGCTGACGAGCGGGACAGGAGTAAAGTACTATCTGATCCACTGCTAAACCGCTGGATTGGATTCAAGGCTATAATGTACAATATAAACAATAACACGAATGTCAAACTGGAGTCTTATATTGATAACAGGGACACAAATTATTGGGTGCAGGTGACAAATCTAACTGACACCGGTGATTGGTATGCGAAGAGTCCTGACAACGAATTCAACAGTGCAGGCTGCGGCAGACCTAAGAACTATATAATCAGTAATGGTGGTCCGATAGTTACATTCAGATCAGACAATATAGTCTGGGATTTCAAAGACCTAAGCGTTAGGGAGATTCAAGCTCCTCAATAACAGATTTAGAGCTCAGGCCCTAACTGAAGATGAATTGTCGTCAAACGATATAAATGTGCCTTTGGCACTGATTTTTTATAACCGCAAGTGATAAAAACATCCCTGACTATATGACACTGCCCAGGCGGAAGAAAGCGTTTTACGCGCTCTTATTTGGAGGGTTGGCATTTGTACTCATTGGAACAATATCCGCTTTCTATAATGCCATCCCAGTTGAGGTGCCTATTGATAACACTGTACCATCTGGCAAAATTGACATACTTACCCCTAACATGAATGCAGGAAATACAGCAAATATCACAATTGCAGGGTCTACGTTTAACATCGCTATTGCTGATCCAGATAAAAAAGTAATTAAATCAGGAAATGATATTACCGACTTCGACTACACCTTTGTCGCTCAGAAGGATGGAGAACATACAATTACAGTCAGGAACACCGGAAATTCTCAACTGTTTATCGAAGGTAGTGCGTACACTAAAGGCAACCCTATCGCATTTAGTGGACAGATGATGTTAATTGTAACGGGGATAATAGTTACAGGATTAAGTCTAAGGCTAAGGAACCGATAGAAGACCTAGACTAACCAAATTCGCCTCTCTTATAAGAACCCAAGATTTTGATAAAAACTGCCTTCCTCCTTACTGCCTCAATCAGATCGCGAATATGCTTATCAAGGCTATGTCCTTCAAAATCTACATAGAAATAGTATTCCCAGGGCACCTTTTTTGTAGGGCGTGATTCTATTTTGGTGAGGTTGATCCTTCTCTTGGCAAATTCTTCCAGTATTCCAAATAGTGCTCCGGGAGTATGTCTAATAGAGAATATTATTGATGTCCCATCATGTCCTGTAGGTTCGGATACCGCTTTTGATAAAACAAGAAATCTTGTATAATTATTTTTCTTGTCCTCAATACCCCCCTCCAAGATCTCCATCCGGTAGAGATTTGCAGCTCTTTCGCTCGCAATTGCAGCAGCGTCTTTCATTCTATTTTCCTTAATCATCTTTACTGCTCCGGCTGTATCGTAAGTTGGGATTGGTTCTAGGTTCTTATTCTGTAAGTACGCCCTACATTGCGCGAGGGCTTGGGGATGAGAGTAAACAGATCTTATCTTTGAGCCGTCCACCCCAGGATTGATGATAAGGCAATGTCGAATCTGTTGATAAATTTCACCGCATACTACCATGTTTGTGTTAAGAAGGAGGTCGTACGTTTCGTTGACACTGCCCTCAATTGAATTTTCGATTGGGATAACTGCAAAGTCAGCCGTACCAGATTCTAGGTATTCAAATACATTTTGAAAGGATTTTGCAGGAAGAGGCTCGGCTTTGGGGAAGTAACTCAATGTAGCTATCTCTCCGTAAGCGCCAGGCTCACCCTGAAACGCTACCTTCTGTACCGTCATATTGTTACAAACTTACTCGTAACGGGTTCTATTGATCAGCTGAAAAGTTTCCTTGCCATAATCATGTGTCAATTTCCTTTCCTCGTACAAGCCGCATTCGATACATTTTATGGTATTACTATTCACACGCACGGTGTCCCCTCCACAATTAAAGCATAGAGTATAAAGCACCCCGAATTCTTTTTCGTCTATCACGATATGAATAGTTGAATTTAACAAGCTGACTACCCGACCTCTAATGATATCACCAAACCTGAAGACAATTTTTCCTCCTCTCCGGTCTCCCCTTTCCCGTCCCCATCCTCCGCCTCCACTGATCCTAGCAGATGTAATAGCAGAAAAACCCGAAGATGATCTCTTGCCGTTTATAAACAATACTCTTATCGATAACATGCTTCCGAACAACATTTCTATATACCCCACCAAAATATCTCCAATTTTAGGCAACATAGGAGAATTCTTCTGATCAATTCTAACGGTCCGTGTTCTGAAATCATAGACTTTCGTTCCGACTGTCATTGACCTGATGGAACCATTTTCAATGTATGTATTTTTTCCACTCTCGAATTCTTCAATTGAGGCTAAGTGGTCGCCCGGGAAAATGGGAGAATTGGTAAGCCGCGTTCCGCGTTGTTCTTTCTGATTTGTCATTAGACTTTGTACAGTCCCCGTATCCGCCCTTTGAAGTTATAATTGTTACACTATGCGCTGTTTATTCTTATCCCGAGATTGTCTTAGTATCTCGCACGCAATTACACCTTTGAACTTATATTCTTTGTCTACAAAGATTTCGGCATGCCTATCGCCTTGGTGCAGTCATAAAAAGCTACTCTTGCAAGTTCATGAGAAACCCCTACGAAAGCAAGAAACTAAATATGGCCCTTTAGTTGTAGTATCACTGTTTTACTATGGAGATTTTAGAGGACAGTACATTAGCGAAATATCTTTTTGAGAAGTACTCTTCCAACCCAAAGAACTGGAATTTCATCATATCAACAAGGGCCCAT
>DATFBG010000105.1:0-13257 GCA_035253945.1 Nitrososphaeraceae archaeon
ACCTGCTGATAAACATTTATGAACAGACCAGCTCTATTTACTTTAGCTCTTATTGTAGGCGTTGCTGCGTTGTTTTCGGTCAATTTTGTAGTAAAGGACGTGACCGCGTTCCATCTTCCAGAAAGTGTCAACGCCACAGACTATAGAGAAGAAGAGCCAGCGGTAAAATATCATTGCTTTGAACAAAATGCAGACGGAAGTTACAACAAAACTGCAGAAGGATATTTGATACCTTGTCCAATAGATCATGGTGATAACGCCTGGATGCTGACATCCTCGGCCCTAGTCTTGATGATGACACCTGCCGGCTTGGCAATTTTCTATAGCGGGTTGGCTAGACAGAAGAATGCTGTCAGTACGCTCCATATGGTGTTTATAACCACAGGTGTAGTTGCAATTCAGTGGGTACTCTGGGGATATAGCTTAGCCTTCGGGCCAGATGCCGGAGGTTACGGCTTTATAGGTACACTTGACTGGGCTGGTCTGAATAACGTACTCCACGATGTCCCGTCTAATGCATATGGGGGTATCGACGGATTCACCATTCCACATCAGACTTACATGATATTCCAAATGATGTTCGCGATAATCACGCCTGCATTAATTGTTGCGGCCATGGTGGAAAGGATGAAGTTCAGCGCCTTTATAATTTTCATTGTTCTTTGGGCAACTTTTGTTTATGACTTTGCTGCTCACTGGACTTGGGAAATTACTGCTTCGGACAATTATGGTATGAACCCAGGCTATTGCGGGTTTGGGTGGACCGGGTGTCTAGGGTCGCTTGACTTTGCGGGTGGAACTGTAATCCATATTACCTCTGGTTGGTCCGGACTCATTCTGGCACTTATGCTAGGACGCAGGCTTGGCTATGGAAAGGTTCCAATGGAACCTCATAATATCTCCCTTATAGTTCTTGGAGCGGCTTTGCTATGGGTAGGATGGTTTGGCTTTAACGCTGGTTCTGCTGCTGCTGCAGCAACAAATGCTACTAGCGCATTCGTGGCCACACAGGTCGCTACGGGCATGGCAGCAGTAACCTGGGCGATAGTATCATGGGCTCATACAGGAAGACCGTCAACGGTTGGAGCTGCGTCAGGTGCGGTGGCTGGGCTTGTAGCAATCACACCAGCTTCGGGATTTGTCTCTCCAATGTCTGCTATCATCATAGGTATTGTAGCTGGAGTTGCATGCTATGCAGCGGTAATGTTCAAGAATAAGAGGAAATGGGACGATGCGCTTGATACATGGGGTGTTCATGGAATCGGAGGTCTTGCAGGGGCCCTTTTGACAGGAATATTCGCTGAGCATAGATTCACACCGTGGGGTGACAATGGACTTGCGTTTGGCAACCCGGCACAGCTATACGAGAATGCAGTTGGTGCGTTTGCAGCGCTGGCATGGGCAGTGGGTATAACAGCTCTTATAATAAAAGTAATGGATGTGGTATGGCCTGGAGGGATCAGAGTTACCCCAAAAGAAGAAGAAGTTGGACTCGACTTATCACAGCACGGAGAAAGAGCATACGTATCGGAGTAATGCTGAGAAAATAAAGTAGACACAAATAACGAAAGGAACAAAAAGTCCTTTCTTTTTCTTTAATCCCTATTTCAATTTTTTCACCTCTACAAATGTTCGAGACCTATTAGAAATTAGAAGACTAGAATTGGAAGCAATTAGCATGTCAATAAACTATCGGTGAACAATCAACGTACGAAAAACAAATAGATTACAAAATTTATTACAAGGATTGACCTGGTAAAGTCAATGGTGGATACCAAAACTAGTACTGTTCGTCTGACAATAGACGGTGATAAATTCGAGATTTTAGTAAAACCTGATCCTGCGTTAGAGTATAAGACTGGTAAAAGAACTGATTTCTCAACTATATTGGTATCAGATGAGATATATTCTGACGCAAATAAAGGCTCGAGAGCATCTAGTGAGAAGTTGGCGAAACACTTCAAGACAAAGGACACGAGTAATATTGCAAAGCAGATTCTTGCCAGAGGAGAGCTAGCTCTTACTACCGATCAGCGTCGCAGAATGGTCGAGGAGAAAAAAAAGCAGATTGTTCAATTTATTAGCAAGAATTTTGTGGATCCCAAGACTCATATCCCCCATCCTCCAGTACGAATTGAATCCGCAATAAACGACGTAAGAATAGTCATCGACCCAAATAAGAGGGCGGAAGACCAGGCCAAACAGGTAATTGATGCTCTCAGAAAAGTCTTGCCACTAAAGTCAGAGGTTGCTGTCTTAACTATAACGATTCCACCCCAATATGCAGCCCAATCATATAGCGTCTTGAAAAGTGTAGGCAATTTCAAGAATGAACAATGGCTTTCTGATGGCTCTCTCAGAGCAGTTGTCGAGGTAAATGCAGGAACTAAGGGTACCCTCGTGGACAGAATAGGTTCGGTTACAAAGGGGTCCGCACAAATAACTGAGGCTTAAAACTTCCGACTTTTACCTATATAAGCAAAAACCTCTATACTTGACACTTAGAATATAAGTGTGATGTTACTGAGTCCAAGGATAGATAGAACAAATGAGAAAATCCATTTCGGACCATGATGCGTCCTTTGCTCATCATTACCAGAATCGATATAGATATTACGAGGTGTTGATGACGTAAAGGATGCAAGAACTCAAAAGAAGGTATGTGATTCCAGGTGATAAAATAGTCGATGGCAACTTTAGGCCCTTGATGAATGTAATTAGGATTGGAGATTCTATTATCTCAACGCGAATTGGAATTGCAGAGGCCGGAAGAGATGGAATTAAGGTTATACCATTGTCAGGAGTGTATATTCCTAGAGTAAATGACATTGTAATAGGTAAAATTGTCGATCGCTCTTCTCTTTCATGGGATGTAGACATAAATTCCTGCTTCTCGGCTCATCTGCCTGCACAGGACGTATTTGGAAGGGACTTTTCTCCAGCACGGGATGACATGAATAGAGAGTTAGCGACGGGTGACTTGATTACGGCGAGGATCGTTGCGTTTGATAGAACCAGAGATCCGATGCTCACTATACAGGATAGAGATTTGGGCAAAATACCTCGTGGCGAATCAATGAAAATCTCTGCGACCCGTGTTCCCCGACTTATCGGAAAGCGAGGATCTATGATTCAAACGATTGAGCAGGCAACCCAAACACGTATACTGATAGGTCAAAATGGAATCATTGTGGTGACAGGCAGAGGTCCGGAAGGAATAGGACTGGCAGTGAAAGCAATAAAAATGGTTGAAGACGAAGCTCACACTTCCAATTTAACACAAAGGATTAAAGTGCTTTTGAACGTGGCAGATGTATCTCCGCCGCAGCCTCAACCAACACAGTCATCTTCTGGGGCATCCTCTGTGTCACTAGAACCGTCAGCATCTTCAAGTAAAGCTACCGCAAGTGACATGGGAGCTTCACAAGCAGAATCATCAGTACAAATGGCAGAGGAAATACTAGAAGAACGCCAAAGCACAGCTGCTCCGAATTCTCATATAGCTTACTCAGCCTCATCCCCTTCCCCAACTGATCATGTATCCTTGCATTCTTCCGGGGCTAAAGGCGGTAACCAGGAAGAAAGGCGCAGAAAGACTGAGGAGCAAAGCTCCGCTACCAATCCTACTAATGTCGATACACGAAGGACCGGAGCTGGAGCAAAAAGAGTACATGACGAAGAATCGAAAGAACATAATAATAAAGAGGAGGCTGACTGATGAGTCAGACAAGAAGCCTAATAGACAAACAAGGGAAGCGTACTGACGGTCGAACCGCGGAGCAGCTTCGCGAAGTAAAAATTGATGTTGGCATAATAAAAAATGCTGACGGCTCTGCCTTTATAGAATTTGGCAAAAATAAGATAATAGTTGCAGTCTATGGCCCGAGAGAAGTACATCCAAAACATATGGCACAGCCAGATAGATGCGTTCTTCGCTGCAGATATCATATGTCTCCATTTTCCACCGATACGAGGAAGAATCCCGCACCTTCACGAAGAGAGGTCGAAATCTCCAAAGTGATGCGTGAGGCTTTAGAACCTGCGTTAATGTTAGAAGATTATCCTAGGGCAGCCATCGATGTGTACGTAGAAGTATTGCAAGCTGACGGTGGTTCAAGATGCGCTGGTATATCCGCGGCCTCTGTTGCATTAGCCGATGCGGGAATTAACATGCGAGACCTAGTCGCAGCGTGTGCCGCCGGGAAGGTAGACGATAAGATTGTGCTTGACATAAACGACACAGAAGATAAAGAAGGCGGAGCAGACATGCCAATTGCCTATATGCCACATCTTGACGAGGTGACTCTATTACAACTTGATGGTATACTTACAAAAGATCAGTTTAATGAATGCGTTGATACAGCAATCGAAGGCTGTAAGAAGGTTTATGAAATTCAAAAACAAGCATTAATGCAAAAGTATTTTGGTAATGAAATAGAGCTAAAGGAGGAACAACAATAGCATGAGCTCGTCTAAGCGTTCGACTATAATAGTTGAACACTTACGCAGACAGCAGATGTGGGACGTGATCTCACAAGGAAAAAGACTTGATGGTAGAGTCCTAGATGAGATGAGAACACTTGAAGCTGAATTGGACATCATAAAAAAGGCAAATGGTTCTGCGAAAGTGAAGCTGGGCGATTCAGAGGTCATCGCAGGCATAAAAGTGGAAACAGGAGAACCTTTTGAAGGTCTGGAAAACAAAGGAGCGTTAATCATTTCTGCAGAGGTACTTCCTACTGCTTCACCTTATATTGAACCCGGACCCCCCGATGAAGAAACGATTGAATTAGCTAGAGTAGTAGACAGAGGTATAAGGGAATCAGAGATGCTTGATCTTGATAGGCTAGTTTTGGTTCCAGGGAAAATTGTATATACGATTTTTGTAGACTGTAGCGTTATTAATACCGACGGAAATCTACTGGATGCCACATCGTATGCGGTTGTCTCTGCATTGTTGAGCTGCAAGCTCCCTATTTTTGAAATTGAAGACGGAAAAGTAGTTGATACCGGAAAAACCCAGGACCCACCGCTTACAACTATACCTGTGTCCATTACTCAAGTCAGGATTGGTGATACAATAATCTTAGACCCAACCGCCGAAGAAGAGGCTTGCATGAATGCTAGAATAACAATTACTACAAACTCCGACGGTGATTATGCTGCAATACAGAAGGGCTTTACCGGAGGGTTCTCAAGAGAACAAATCAAAAAGGCAGCAGAAATGGCAAGAATTAAAGGAGAGCAGGTAAGAGCGAAATTGCAGGAGTTGACTAATAAGACTGGTTAGTAGAAGAAGAAAGGGCACGACAGCACTAAAGGGTCTAGGCGTAAGGTATGGAGCCACTGTACGTAAGAGATATGGCAAAGTCTATAGTGTACTGAAGCAAAAAAGACGATGTCCAAAATGCGCCTCATTGCAGTTTCGTAGAATTGTCGCTGGTATATGGCATTGCCCGAAATGTAACTACAAGGTTGCAGGAGGGGCTTACAATGTCGAGGCCAAAAAGATGTACAGCTAAGATACAATTATCATTTGGGGAAAAAGGAACTAAACTGAAGAGAAAAGGTATTGTTCAATCGATAAGTATTGCTTTGAAGCCTCCGATGACATTTTCTTCCTTTTCAGGCACCGCTTTATCTAGTCCTACATTGAGAGCAAATCCTTCGAACTTAGATATTAACACTAAGGTATCATGTGATGACAACTCAAACCTGTTTATAGAAATAGAATCAGACGATATACCATCCTTGCGAGCAAGTATAAACTCTTACTTGCGGCTTACTGATGCATCATACAGGTGTATAGCTGAAGGGAATTTGGAATCTTAATTTTGGAAGCATATATAACCGTATTTCATTTTATTAAGGTAGTAGTATGAGCCAACAGGAGCTCCCGCCTTGGTTGAGGGAACAATTGTCACGTTTACAACAGCTTCAGCAAAATTTGCAGGCAATTATGATGCAAAAGCAGCAGGTAGAGTTAGAAATAGTCGAGATTGATAGGGCACTAGATGAATTAAGAAAGCTAGAAGGTAATAATGCATCAGTCTACAAGAGTGCAGGACCTCTTTTAATAAAAACAAACAAAGACGATGTTCAAAAGGAACTTGAAGAAAAGAAGGAACTATCAAACACAAGGTTGACCGTTTTAGGAAAGCAAGAAACAAGAGTAAAAGATAATCTAAAGGAAGTTGAAAATAAAATTAATACAATGATTCATCAGATGCAAGCCGGTGGTAGTGGTGTTGGGGCTGGTCCTGGCTTCGGAACTCCTGCGGGAGGACAAGGCATTGGTGGACCAGGGGCCGGCGGGTTTGGAACACGACCTCAGGGCCAATGAAAAAGCCCCCACCCTAAAAATCTCTACTGTCGTTTACAAAATATCAGGCTGAAACCTTAAATGCTCTTGAGGGTAGAGGGAGAGACTTAGCGTTACCAAAGAAACATCAGCTATCTTCGCAGCGAGAATGGCTGCTTTGGTTTTGGCAATTTACCGGGTCAATCTTAATGACTGATTCTTAATTTGGACCTGGTAATCAAAGGGCTGGTGAGGCAGATCAGACTGACTCACGGGAGAAAGTTCATTGTAGACGAAAGATCCTACTCATTGCGTCAGACTAAGTGGGAGCAACAGGTGAGAAGGTTAAGTAAAGCAAGGAATTAACTTAAACCATAAACAATCAAAGTAATAGATAGGATAGGAAATATCCTGCTTGCGTTTTATTATATTGTGCTCCAGAAAAGAAATTGCGTTAGACAAATTAATGGCTCTCGCATAGATAATCTGTGCCTGCCAGAATTGTCGTAGATGAAAGAGAAAGGAAAAGTGGCATTCCAGATTTGCTGCGACAAGCGGGCGCAACCATAGATTTTGCGCAGTTAAACGTAGGTGATTATATTGTATCGCCTGAAACTGCAGTAGAGAGAAAGACAATACAAGATCTGCTCAACTCTATTTTTGACGGAAGGTTATTTGTACAGTGCTCACAACTTAATGAGTACTATGTAAAGCCCGTTCTCATTGTGGAAGGAAATATTGTGGATCTTATGGACATCACAGAGGAAGAGGGAGAGGAACAGGAGCGTAAGCAGAAAGTTAATGGAGAACTTGAGAATGTACAAGAGAGTAACAATAAAGAAAAAGTAGAAGTTAAAGAGATGGACATTAACAAAAAGGGCAATAGTAAAGGAAAAAAGATAGAGGTTTCACCTGGGGTAGAAATAAAACAGCAATTAGCAGAGGAATCAATTCTGTTAGACGATGTTAATAGCAAAAATAATGCTATCGACGATACCAACTTCAACCAACGCAGCAGGACAAAATCGTTAATTGAAAAGATCCCTCTGATTTACGACGCATTGGCAAAGGTTGCTCTTGATTTTAGAATCCCTGTTATCCATACACCTTCTTTGGATTATACGTCTCAATTGCTTGTGGTTATGGTCAATAAGTCGCTACGTAATGGACGAGCAACTGGACCATTGTTAAAGAGAATCAAGAAGGGGAACCCTGAATATATACAACAGCTATCAATTATATCTTCTCTGCCTGGTGTAGGAGATAAACTTGCAGTAAGAATGTTGGACAAGTTTCAAACTCCGATTAGAGCACTCAACGCATCGTCTGCTGAACTTGCAAGGATTTCTGGGTTTGGGACGGAACGTGCTGCAAGAGTGAGAAGAATTCTAGATAATGCAACTCGTCAAACCAATAACAATACTAGTCGAACGGCCGAGAATAGTGAAAAAATCAAAGAGAGAGGATTTGAAGTAATTCAACGAACACTTCTAGATGATCTTTCTGATATTAACAGTAACGAGCACTAGGTAGATAACTAATGCTTGTAGGTAAATAGGCATTTCTGTGACAGGACTCTTTGCAAATCACCACTTATGAGAAAAAAGACCCATAGTGAAATTCCGTGAATGCCGTCGGTACCTCGAATACAAACTTACCAATCTAAGTCATACCACCTATCAAAAAGCATAATAGTTTCGGATACTACTAGTAACAAGTTATATTCATATGGCTTCTGATAGCATTAGCCTCGAGGAATCGTCCTCTTTCATAAGTACGAGCACTATTTTCTTTGAACTTGCTAGTGAGCAAAGATTGTCCATATTATTCAGGCTAAGCAAGCAGAGCAGTAAACTTGCAAAATTAGCAAAAGACCTTGATGTAACAATGCAAGAGGTACACAGGAATCTTAATAGGCTGCAAGATTCAGGTCTAATAAGAAAGGATGCAAATGGCCAATTCTCTCTAACCACTTTTGGCACCACAATACTGCTACAGATTCCAACTATGAATTTTCTTTCGAGAAACAAGGAATATTTCACAGATCATTATTTGGGAGACATCCCAATGAAATTTGTTCATAGAATCGGGGCATTGGACAATTCAGAGTATATAGAGGGATTGGTTGCAGTTTTGGAGCGCTGGAAACAGATCTACAATAGTGCTCAGGAGTATATTTATGGTATGTTACCTCAGATCCCACTAGAGCTCATCGAAACTTTATTAGCAGTCCTAAAGCAAGGCAGAATAAAGTTCAATTACATTTTGTCCCAACAAACCATCGTTCCAAAAAAGAGAACGGATCTATTGAAAGATGCGGGATTTCAGGATTTGTTGAAAAAGGGCCTTGTTGAAAGAAGGATGGTTGATAAGATGCCGGTGGCAGTAATATTAAACGAAAAAGAAGCTACCGTTATGTTTCCGACACTTAAAAGAGGACAACCTATGGCTGATTTGAATTCCGTATTTTACAGTGGCAAAGATAATCTGCTATTTCATGAGTGGTGTCTTGATTATTTCAGGTATTCTTGGTATGGAGCCAAAACATTTGACGAGAGTAAGTTATTAGAAGTCTAGACCATTTGAGAAGATAAAGCCGCACCTTTATTTAGTGCTGGTTAGCCTGACATTACCTCACTACCTCTTATCATGTAGTAGGCAAGGAAGATAACGAGGATGATAACGAGTATGCAGATAGCGAAGATAAATTTAGATTCTGACAATACAGATCAAGACAATAATGACAATAACGGTGGAAACGACAGCGGTGCTGTCGACTTTGACGGAGATGACTATCTTGTAGTAGCAGAGATCGTAGATTAGTTTGTATACTGGCTTCATGTCCTTTCCATTTCAGGTTACATATACTGCTAAGGGTAATCTCTGTATCTAGGATAATAGTTGTATCCTTAAGGCTTGCATCATTAGTACACATCTAATGTGACTGATTGGAGATTATACAGCAAATTGCAAACGTCCAACTACCATAAGACAATAGAGTGCACTGCATATCATATTGTCATGTTCTGATTTGAAGACCGTTGCCTTTTAGATATTTCTTGACTTTATCGATACTGAATTTATCATAGTGAAAAATAGATGCTGCCAAAGCTGCATCTACGTCTGTCTTTTTAAAAACATGCAAAATGTGCTTTGGGTTACCACAACCGCCGGAGGCGATTACAGGAATCCGTACGGCTTGGCATACTGCCTTTGTTAATTCTATGTCGTAGCCAAATTCTGTTCCGTCAGTGTCGATGCTGGTTAAAAGAATCTCCCCAGCTCCAAGAGATTCTATCTTTTTAGCCCACTGAATAGCGTCAATACCGGTTCCCTCTTGACCGCCGTAAATTTTTACTTCAAACCAATACTTATCGCCTCTAGTTTGAGAATTCCCTAACTTGTTCTTATAATTACTGTCTGTGTGGTTTTTGTTGCTTTTATTCTTATTTCTATTGCTCTGGTCCTTAACCTTGCGGCCTCGCTCATACATGGAAAAGATATTTTTCTTGTCTACTGTACTTTCACAATTATAATTTCGTTTTGCATCTATGGCTACAACTATGCATTGCTTTCCAAATATTGACATTAATTCTCCAATTAGTTCCGGGTCTTTTACCGCCGCAGTATTGATAGATACTTTATCTGCCCCATTGAGTAAAATTGCACGTGCATCTTCTAACTTTTTGATTCCTCCACCAACTGTAAAAGGTATGTCGATAACGTTTGCAACTCTTCGTACAATATTTTTCATAGTATCTCTTCCCTCCTGAGATGCAGTTATATCCAAAAAGACAAGTTCATCTGCACCGTCGTTACTATATTTTTTTGCCAAAGCAACCGGATCTCCAGCATCCTTTACTTCTGCAAAACGGACTCCTTTGACCACCCGGCCATCATCGACATCTAGACATGGAATTATTCTCTTTGAGAGAGGCAATTTCTACACCAACGCCTTCGCCCTAGACAAGCTGAATTTTCCCTCATATATTGCCCTTCCTAAAATAACAGAATTACATCCTATTGTTCTGAGTCTTACTATATCCAGAAGACTTGAGACTCCACCGCTTGCTATAATTTTGGCGCCACTAAAACTGCAGGCATATTCCAAGGTCTGTAGGTCAGGTCCTTGCAGTGTTCCGTCACGCTCAACGCTTGTTAATAAGAATTCATTAATTCCAACCGACATAAACATGTTTATAGCATCAGCTAGTTTGGTTCCCGAAGTCTCCTTCCATCCTTGAACCATAATCATGTTATTCATCTGGTCAACAGATATCACGATTTTTTCAAGCTTCCTTCTTGAAAGCTGCTTTATCAAGTTCGGATTTTTGAAGGCCAAGGTACCCAATACGACTTTTGCCGCCTTTTTAGGACCGAGGATTTCATCTAAAGCTTCAACCGACCTTATACCACCTGTAACTTGAACAGGTATCTGAACTGATTTTATGATATCTGAAATAATATTGACGTTATTCTTTCCTGTGCTAAGAGCCGCATCAAGGTCTACTACATGTAACATGTCTGCCCCATCCGCTTCCCATTTTTGTGCTGTTTCTATAGGATTATTGCTATACTTTATCTTGCTGGCAGGGTCGCCTTTGACAAGTCTAACGACACTTCCTTCCATGAGATCGATAGCCGCGATTATTTTCATTGGTCCTCAGGAACAATAATAGTGGAAGAACATATTCTCAAGAAATTCCTTATTATTTGAGACCCAATTGGACCAGACTTTTCCGGATGAAATTGGGTGCCAAAAATATTGCCTTTTTCTATAACAGCTGGAATTTGGCTATCTCCATACATAGAGTTGGCAACGACTATTTGGCTTTCTGCTTTCCCCGGGAGTATTCTATAAGAGTGTACAAAGTATACCCATGAATTATCTCCAATATTATGCAAAAGTCTGCTGCCATTGCCGCCGTCGATGTTCTTGCTATAAATCTGGTTGCTTCTTCTCCAGCTCCCATCTAGGATATTCCCTTTGTGTTTTGCGAGTTGAAGATTATTCCAACCCATATGAGGAACCTTGACCTTTTTCTTGTCCAGCATTAGTACTTTCCCATTAATTATTTTCAGGCCTTCAAGCGTGCCTTCCTGGCTGCAGTTAAATAGCATCTCCATGCCAAGACAAATTCCCAGAACAGGCATCTTCCGTTGTATAGCGACAATGAGCAATTCTTTATCTTTTCCGATGGATGCAATTGCCGGGTCAAAATTGCCTACCCCGGGTAAGACAAGTCCATCAAAGTTGTCAAGAGATTTCATATCGCGGATGATCGAAACGTTACCAGCACCATTTCTTTCCAAGGCGGCCTTTAAGCTGAAAAGATTGCCGGCTCCATAATCAAATATCGCTACCTTGGGTCTAATAGCGGTGGGAGCAGCTCGAGTTTTATCTTGCTCTTGCTGACGATTGATCTTAATGTTGTTATTTGTCCGGGCTATGGTTGTCTTCATTGTATCCACTTTATATTTTTATATTGCACCTTTTGTACTTGGAATCTCGACTCTTTTTTTATCAATACTAACGGCCATTCTAAGTGCTACAGCAAAAGCTTTGATAGCAGATTCAACTTTGTGATGGTCATTATCTCCATACTGTACCATAATATGCGTGCAGGCATTCAGATTTTGTACCAAAGACAAAACAAAATGTTCGAGGTCCTCTCTGGAAACTTCTTCAATAATATCTCTAGTTAGCTTTAATTGTATATTATGGAATTGGCGTTTTATTAAGTCTATTGCAGCATATGACAGGCATTCATCCATTGGGACAAGGGAATAACCAAACCTTGTAATTCGCAGTCTATCCGCCAGTGCTTTATCTATCGCTAGAGAAAGCGCAATCGCGGCATCTTCTATTAGATGGTGCACAATTCCATCTTTGGACTTTGCGTTCAAATTAATGTCTAGCATACTATGCTTTCCAAATGAAGTAATTAGATGATCGATAAATGGAAGACCAGTCTTGACTAGGGTCTGGCCCGAACCGTCGATATTGACGCCCACATTAATTAATGTCTCATGCGTGGCTCTCTCAATTTTTGCAGTTCTCGGGACATTATTCTTGTCAATAACATCGTCTAGACGATCGTCATCTTGCAATTCCATATTACTATCTACTCTCTAACTACTGCCCTTATTTTTTATTATCATTATCTCTAGTACATATTCCTTCTTCCTTAGTCGGTTTGAGTCTGATATTGTACTATGATTTATTGATATCTGTTTATTCACACTCTGCTAAGTACTTTGATACCATTTTTGCTATATGTCGGGAGGAATCGATAATAATATAAGCATGACTAGAAAATATGCAGTAGGCATTCTTAGCCCATCTTTGGGAGGAAATTAAACAAAAAAATGTGGAACGCTGAGTTCTTTTTGTCTTAATCACCTTAGCCAGATTTATCCCAAATTCTATAACTGGAGTATCCTAAATACAAAGTATTTGAACTTTGGAGTCTGCCTCTTCGAATTACTCACAGAATAGGAAGCAGGACATGGCATTACAAAACGATCGAAAAGAAAGAATCTATATAAGACAAATAGAGAAGAACACAGGATAAAAAAAGAACATAGAATATTAGTCCAATTAAATTAGACAGAAGGCCAATAATTATATTGAATGATATCCTGTAGACTTACTAATGAATAAAAACGAATGTACTGCAATATTGTCTACTATAGCTATTTCTTCACTGCTTGCAACAGCCTTTGTCTTTGTTGGGAGTATGAATTTGTCTCAGAAGGCAGCTGGACAAGCTGAAGAAGTTTTTGGCGAAAATGCTACTTTTACTCAAGAACTAGAAGGAACTGGTGCAATAACCAACCAAACGGCAGCCCCTACAACCAACCAAACGGCAGCCCCTACAACCAACCAAACGGCAGCCCCTACAACCAACCAAACGGCAGCCCCTACAACCAACCAAACGGCAGCCCCTACAACC
>DATFBG010000106.1:0-2590 GCA_035253945.1 Nitrososphaeraceae archaeon
CATATACTATTAACATTCCTAGCAACTATCTGTATCTTATCGGTCATTTTGATATTTGTGTGCAATGCGGTGCAGTCAAAGCTTGGTGTATTTCAAAGCTCTCTTTACGCATTATTCTGTCCGTTAGCAGCTTCTATCATAACTTCAAGCTTTATTTCATCTCTATATGATGCAAGAAAAGGTGGGACAGTGACATGGAGAGGAAGGCGATATGACATGACAAAATACACACATGCCATTCAATAATTCCTAGATTAAACTCAAAACAGTAGGTTGAAATTGTTTATTAATAATGAATGAATGTTATTATGCCAAGAATAAGGAAAAATGCTTTCTGATAACTTGGTATCTTCTATAGCTATTCAAGAAATCCTATCGAGGAGCATGGAAGGAAAATCGATTTCGAGAACAGAGGCATACCAACTATTGAGATCTCGTGAGGATAATCTTATTGCTTCTACTGCTAGATATATACGGAACACTAATCTCAATTCGGGTACTATTACTTATTCAAGAAAGGTTTTTGTTGAGTTAACTAACCTGTGCCGAGATCTATGTTCTTATTGCACATACAAAAAAGATCCTTATGACAAAGCAGCAAGAATGATGATGCCGTCACAAGTAATTGCGTTGGCTGAGCTTGGCAAAAAATTTAAATGTACAGAAGCATTGCTGGTTACCGGGGAGAGGCCAGAACAAAAATACGTGCAAGCTAGGAATTGGCTTAGATCCGTTGGTCATACTACGATGGTGGAATATATAGCGGAGATAAGCGAAAAGATCTTGAAAAAGACCGGTTTGCTTCCACATACTAATGCAGGAAGCTTAACGAAAAATGAGATGTCATTATTAAAGAATAGCAATGTTAGCCTAGGCATGATGCTCGAATCTACAAGCCAGAGATTAGCTCAAAGAAATATGCCTCATTATAAGGCACCTAGTAAGAATCCAAACGTCAGAATAAAGGCTCTAGAAGACGCGGGACAACTGAAAATACCTTTCACAACAGGACTACTACTTGGTATAGGAGAATATGCAGAGGAAATTATTGATTCCCTGTTTGTGATTAATGAAGTAAACAAAAAATACGGTCATATTCAAGAAGTAATTTTGCAGAATTTCATGCCAAAGACTGGCACAGGAATGGAAAATGCAACTCCTATTGGATTAAGTTATTTTCTCAAGATTGTGGCTATTGCAAGAATAATTTTGCAAGACGTAAATATTCAGGTACCGCCCAATCTTAATCCTGGCGTCTTTGAGAGTTTTCTAGATGCCGGTATCAATGACTGGGGCGGTATCTCCCCTGTAACTATTGATTACGTTAATCCTGAATTTCCATGGCCTACAATAGAATCCGTGGGATCTGCTACCCTCAAAAAAGGCTACTCTCTAAGGGCTAGATTACCTATCTATCCTGAATTTATATTCAATGCAGCCCATGGATACATTCCAGAGGGACTCAGGGGCTATGTCGAATCATTTTGCGATTCTTCGGGTCTTGTTAGAGAGGATCTTATAAATTGACTTTTGATTCTCTTCTAAAAAATGCAGACCCAATTATTTCATCAGCCTTAAATGATGCTCTGGATGAGAAAGATCTTACCGAAGATTTAGCCACTGAGTTGCTTGAGTGTAGAGGTATGGAAATGAGCATGGTGCTTATGGTGGCAGATGAGCTCCGCAGGAGAACAGTTGGAGATCGTGTAACATACGTTGTAAACAGAAATATCAACTTTACAAACGTTTGTATTAAACGATGCGGATTCTGCGCCTTTAGCAGGGATTTCAGAGAAGAAGAAGGATATTTTCTTCCAATCAACGAAATAATAACTAGGGCGAAGCAGGCATGGAAATTAGGGGCTACTGAAATATGTATTCAAGCAGGACTTCCTCCTAAAATGGATGGTCACCTTTATATCGATATCTGTAAGGGTATTAAAAAAGAGCTTCCTGATCTCCACATACATGCTTTCTCCCCCGAAGAAATTCTTTATGGCGCCAAAATGTCAGATATCCCAGTCAGAGAATATATGAAAATGCTAAAAGAGTCTGGTGTCGGAAGCCATCCGGGAACGGCAGCTGAAATACTAGATCAAAAAATAAGAGATATCATTTCCCCTGGGCGAATAACAGTAAAGGACTGGATTGCAATAATAAAATACGCACACTCCATAGACATTCCTACTACCAGTACAATCATGTATGGACATATAGAAACTTCTAGAGACAAAGCAAGGCATTTGGCTCTACTACGATCAATACAAAAACAAACAAAAGGGTTTACAGAGTTTGTTCCTCTGAGCTTCGTCCATACTGAGGCGCCAATGTACAATCATCATACTATTGTCAATATACGTCCGGGAGCAGATGGAAGTGAGGTGCTCAAAATGCATGCAGTGGCTCGAATTATTTTGCATAAGTATATCAACAACATTCAAGTCTCTTGGGTCAAAGAAGGACTCAGGATGTCTCAGATATTATTAGGAGCAGGAGTAAATGACTTTGGCGGAACCCTAATTAATGAAAGCATTTCGACCGCAGCAGGGGCTTCATATGGCCAAATTCTGAAACCAAAAGAGATTAGATC
>DATFBG010000107.1:0-3971 GCA_035253945.1 Nitrososphaeraceae archaeon
TTAGGAAAACTAAGAAGCCCTAAGGCTTTAAATATTAAAAATATGCCTTTGACTTCTGAATCCGAGCTGAAATCTTATCTTCATTCCTTGGAATTCGAGAAAAGTCTAACCGCTGAATCTTTAACCCGGGTCGCTGAAGCAATGAACCAGGGCAAAATTAGTCCACTGGAATATGACAGACTCGCCCTGCAGTACAACGAAAAATTGCAAACCTTTGAAAAAGAGATAGCTGAAGTAAGATCGACTTATGATATCTCCGAGCTTCAAAACCTGCGGAATGACCTCAATTCTTTTTTGCAAAATAAGATGAAACAGGTCGATGAGAAGCTTAGCCAGCTTTCCAAAAATGAGACTTATCTTGGGTCAAGGCCACTAGTTCCTCCGTTCAAGCAATTTCTGTCTGTAACGAATAGAGAGAATAAGGTTCAAATTCAAAAACCATCTCGTTTCTTTTCTTACCGCACTCAATCATTCATAGAACAAGAAAAGAAGATACAAGATACCCAGAAAGAAATAATGATAGCCTTAGATCGTCTAGAAAGCAAAGATTTAGATGCGAAACAGGAAAAAGTGTCAACTACCCCCTCCAATAAGAAAAAGAACAGGGATGCACTAGCTAGCCTTGAAAAATTCTAGCTACCGTTGCGACCAACTTTTTAATGATTTTATTTTATCAAATAAGGTAAGTAAGTCTGATATCTATTCCTTTAAATAAGTTATAAATAGAAAAACATCTATTCAATGCGTGGGTCCCATAGCTCTGCACTCAAGAAAAACAAGACGAAGGATTTGTTTCAGCACATCCGAGAGCACTTCCTAAAAGTTAGAACTCAGGTCATTGGATTAGGAAGCGGAAAAACGGTAGCAGGGATTGTTTCTCAGATGGGCAGCCTGAGTAGTAAGCAATCGCTCAAGTTCATCGCTTCTTCTTTGCAAGTTAAGTTGGAGGCAGAGCGTAACAGATTGAACGTTATAGATGAAAACCAAGCAATGAACATTCAGATCTTGTTTGATGGAGCAGATCAATTGGATTCTGAGTATCACATGATAAAGGGAGGAGGAGGCGCACTATTCAAAGAGAAAATTTTATTCGCGGCTGCGCACAGAATAGTGATACTAGCTGACTCATCAAAATATAATAGTAGACTAAACTTGGCAGTTCCTATTGAAGTCCATCCTTTTGCACGAGCATTATTTGTTAGAAAAATCAAGGACTTGAATATCAGAATTATAGATTGCAGATTAAGATTACTGCAAAAAGGTTTTCCGTACTTTACAGAAAATGGAAACATCATTTTTGACGTTACCTTTGAATCTATTACTTCTGTGAGAAAAATGGTCGGCGAAATAAAAAGTGTTCCAGGAGTCATTGAGGTGGGCATCTTTCCAAGGCCCAACAATGTGAGCTATTACAAGATATATCAGGATCATTCTTTTGACGTAGTCAATTTTAAGTAATTGGTTGCGCTCACAGCAACGCTATCTAGTGACGCTGTACCAATTGGCCGTGTCCAAGAGCAGATTCATTTATCTTGCCATTTTCCATAATAACCTGTCCTCTTACTATAGTCATTACAGGCCAACCATTTAATTCCCAGCCGTCATAGATTGTATAGTCGGAATGGGACTGTAATATTTCTGGCGATACTTTCTGTCTCAATGATAAATCAATAATGACAAGGTCTGCGTCTGAGCCGGGCTGAATTGTACCCTTCTTTGGATACATGCCAAAGATCCTAGCTGTGTTATAACTGGTGACCTGCGAAACTTTTACTAAATCGATCTTACCTTCATTGACACCTCGGCTTAATAAGACTGGCAGCAGAGTTGCTACTCCAGGGAAACCAGATAAAGTGGACCACAAATCTCCATTTCCTCTTTTTAGAGACAAAGTGTTCGCAACATGATCGCTTCCGACGGTGTCAATTAATCCATTTGCGAGTGCGTGCCATGCAAAGGCGACGTCCTTTCTTGTTCTCAGCGGTGGAACCACCTTTCCCAAGATACTGTCATAGTCTGTAGAATGTGTCAAGTAGTGAGGGCATGTTTCGGTAAATATTTTGGCATGAGTTCTAATCTTCTCTTCTGCAGCTCTCTCTATTGCAAGTCTTGAGCCTAAATGAACAAAGTAAATACTACATCCTAAATTCCTAGCGTATTTACAACACCACGAGATTGTGTCTGCTTCAGAGCAGGGTGGTCTACAGTCTGACCATATTTTCAGCGGTTTTTTATTGTAATTCTGAACCTTCATTTTCTCTCTGGCATTTGCAATTCTTCGCGAACAAATTAAAGAATCCTCGGCGTGAACAAGTACAATAGATGATGTCTCTGACGCCTTTTTTAACGTAGCAATCACTAATTCTGGAGTAATGTTAACCTCTTCGTTAATGATGCCATCATCACTGCTTCCAGGTTCTTGGTCCATAGATATTGAATTCAAGTCATAGCCAAGATTCAAGTAGAGTTTAAAGGAGTTTATCCCCTTATGTTTCAGGAATTCGATGTCATTCAGTTGATCGAAATTAAATACTGAGGCATGTATAGCATAATCAATGTAATGCGTCCCACTGCTAGCTTGCAGCTGCGGTTCAATGTTTTTGTAACTGTGGTTAAGTCTCATCATGCGAATAATCGTGGTAACACCGCCAATGGATGCTGACCTCGATTCTGTAGTTGCTGCCTTTTCTATTGGGGTATAAACTCCATAATGAACATGAGGGTCAATTACCCCTGGCAGAACATATTTTCCATCCGCATTAATTTTCTTGCCCGCATTCACATTATCGACCGATCTGAGAAGTTTTTTTATCTTTCCATTATCTATCACGATGTTTGTATCAGGAAAAATACCCTTGTTGGGAACTACGAGAGAAGCATTGGTAACTAGGATATCGCATGTATTACTCAATTTGTTAAATGTAGTTATTAGTTGTTATAATAGTTCTTTTAAATTGTGGGACTATTCTGTTCCTGCGCAGTCTGGTTTCCTCTGCATGAATAAAATAGTCCGCTCCGCATAGATGCGGAGTCACAATAAAAACATCCTTTGATACAGTCGGTATGTCATTCCTCTGTCATTTGAGTGCGCTCCATTGGAAGCTTCATGTCGTAGTCCTGACACTTAAGCCGAAGTCTAGGTCATTGACCTTGATTATGTAACCATTAATTCGGTAATAATGAGAAAAAGCACATTTATGAAATCTGAAATTAGATGGTCTATGAAATTGTCTAACGATAAGTAAATATAAAAATGGATTCTAAGATTCTTTATAAGTGAAACAGTTCTTCCACAACTTTTGCCAGACAATCACTAAGATTGATCCATCAATTAGATATTTTGGGATAGCTGATGGGCACGGACGTATATTAGCTGCTGCTGAACGGCCTGGTCTAGTACCTTTATTGAACCAGCAAGAAACAGAGCAGTATGCAATAACTGCTGCGACCAGACAGTACACTCGGATAAGGTGGCAGCATATTTTGGGGAAGATTAACTATACATGCTCTCATTACGACAAGCTTCTCCGATCCACAATACCAATTACAGACGACGCCAATCATCTGTTATATGTTCTGATATTTACATTCGATGTTACCACTGAGAATTTTCATGAGATTATAACACAAAAGATTATTCCATTAGTTGACAATAATATCGAGAATTTTATTTCGCTTTCTGAGGGTTAATCGGTGCTTTGGAGATAGGTGTAGATGATATAAATGAACTTGACAGCAGGAGCGGTAGCACTCAAGTGTTAAATGTATATGGATACTCCAAATATCAAACATAGAAATTGAGTCAGGTATGTTCAGACGATTATTTTCTGCTCCCGAGCTCCCCCCTATTTGCCTCGAAGCCTGTCCTTCTGGATTCCAGTAGCCATTTTCTTCGTAGAGGATCGTAAGCATAGGTAACAGGTGATGTCATCTCTCGCTGCACATTGACCAATTCTGCTGAGACAGCATCT
>DATFBG010000108.1:0-3720 GCA_035253945.1 Nitrososphaeraceae archaeon
TTCTTGTTGTTGAGCACAAAGTATGGTCTGGTGGTGGTAGTGGAGATAGTGGAGGCTTTATTACTACCCTTGTAGGGCGGAAGAAAATACTGATTTATGCATATTGTTTATAAACTCTAACTGAAGTAAATTGCTTAATTATTTATGTGGACCCGTCAATTCCCTTTAATGTTGGTTGTGCTAGTAACTGATAATAGCCTTTAGTTATGAAGGGAATAAATCTAACATCGCTCTGGAAGCACAGAACAGGCTGTTGCAAGGTTACCTTGTCCCTGAGGCGATAAACCTCCAAGTGTTAAGCTTTCGGACGGTTCAGTTTCTGACGTGCTACTATTCTGGCTATCAGTTGTATTTCCTGGGGGTATATTTATAGTAAAATCGGAGAGAGATGCTGATGCAAGGGTACCAACAAAAGTGATTAATAATACTGATATTGATGCAATGATTGTACCTATGGCTAGCAACATTCCGCCATCCCCTGTTAATGTTATCGTTAATGGGATATATATTATTGGTTGAGGTATCTACTCGCCAGTCATTACTGTGCCGCTTTCAGTACAAAAAGATGGGGAGAAAAATAGGATTTCGTAAATGAGCTTGAGTTTATAAAAAAACTAATCTTGGAAATGGAGATGCTTAAAAAAAGAAGGATGAAGTTAGGCTGGTTCTTTTGACTCCTGGCTCTTGTCTGTAGTCTTGGCAGCCTTTTCGCGCAGGTTCTCTGCTGGTCCACTGGTTTCTGGATCTGAGCCTGCCTCCCCTACTTCGTCTTGATCATTTTGCGCTTCGTCCAGTTCTTTCTTTCTACTTTCAATCATGGTGGGTTACAAACAGATTCTAAAGTATATCAGCATTATGCAGGTGATAGGAAGATGCATATGATAATTCCTGTTAGGTTTCATAACACAAATAAAAAGTTCAATATGTTAGGGCAATATGTGGACGTCGAAATTATGGATACTCATTTGATATGGCTGCCTTCTAGGTTATCTAGCCGAAACCTTCAAAAATATACATTGATGCATCTTATGCCGACGCGATTCAGAAAACCCTTTTAGTTATTTTACTTCCTCAATCTCTCGTTTGTCATTGACATAAAGTCCAATGATTTGTGCATGCAAATTCCATGAGGACACTTCACGCATCGCCATCCGTATATGCATATAGTGATGTTCTCTAGTCACCGGGTTTCCTGCGCAATCATAATGTCCCACTACTGCTATATTCTGGGACCCATGCTTCTCTATCGATATGGAGACTGCTCTTCTGATAAGTGCAATTTCTTCTGAGTGGTCCCCATTAGAAAAGAGTCCATCAGCACCGGGAAACGTCACCATGTCAACTCCATCAATGTTATAGTTCTGCTTCATGTGATCTATTACAACCTGCTGAGTTCTGCCATCTATACAATTTATCGCAGTTCCAAATCTGAAACTATTCATCATTTCTGAATACCCCTTAGAGTATCTGCGGAGTAGTCACTATTTTGCCGAACAGTTGCGAGTCTGCCATCTTGATATGCCCTTCAACCATATTACTAAATGGGAGGATTGTATCAATCACTGGCTTTATCTTTCCATTGCTGACCCAACCTATTACTTCTTCCAAACCTGCCTTCGTTCCCTGCGTTGCCCCCAACAGATTGGTTCCTTTGAAGAAAAGATATCGGAGGTCGATTGTCGAGTTGTAGCCGGTGGTCGCACCCGTGGATACAAGTGTCCCCCCTGTCTTTAATAGCGCAACTTCTTGGGGGAATACAGTCTTGCCAATATGCTCATAGACTACATCCACTCCTTGTCTATCTGTTATTTCACGTACCTTCTTGTACCAATCGGACTCGCGATGATTGACTACAAAGTCAGCGCCAAGCTGCAAGCACTTTTCCATTTTGTCCTTGTTTCCTGCCGTAGCAATTACATCGCAATTGAATAATTTAGCAATTTGTATGCCGGCTATTCCCATTCCGCTTCCTCCACCCATTATCAGAACCGTCCTACCCGGCCTTATCTTTGCTCGGGTAACAAGCATGTGCCAGGCTGTCATGCCTACCATTGAAATTGCCGCTGCATCAGTAAACGATACATTATCTGGGAGTTTTACCACGTTGACCTCTGGTAGATGTGTGTACTGCGCAAAGCCGCCCCATAGCGGACCTGTCTGAAAGCCCCATACTTGCCTGTTGCCGCAATCAAATTCCCTTCCAGATGTGCATTCATAGCATACTCTGCAAGTCAGGTTTGGGTATGATGCCACTCTATCTCCCACCTTGATATTAGTCGTGACATTCTCGCCAACTTCAGCAACTGTCCCAGCAACGTCGCTTCCTGATATGTGAGGCATAGGAATCTTGATTGGTTCACCCCAAATGCCCCAGAGATCATTATAGTTGTATGCTGCCGCTTCAACTTTTATCAAAACCTCATTGCCTTTTGGATTTGGTTTATCAATGTCTTCGATTTTAACTACTTGCCTGGGATCTTTGTGATATTGTCTATAGACTGCTGCTTTCATCTATACTGTATCAACTACTTCAGATAGACATATATTCATTGGTGGAATCAAATCAAACCAAACTCAAAATCACACAAATGCAGTGGAGGTTCATACAGAAAGTGGAGTGATAATGCCTATGACGCAATTATCTACATCACAAAACCTTCAAACTTTCGCTCATGATTGTAAACTGCTGTTTTTGATTGAAACAAAGTAGTCTGAGTCCCAATTCTGAAGTTTTTTCTTCTGAATATGTCGCAACTGATGAACTAGTGGTAGACGAGGAAACAGGAGACCTTATCAAAAGACGCTCGCAGCTTGTTACACCAAGACGGACGGAACACAGAAACGTTAGTGGCGCACCCACCTAGTCCACATGAAAAAGACGTAAGAATAAAACATGAGCTCGAACCACATGGAGGACTGGCAGCATTACAGGCAAAAGGTTTGAAAATTACCTCATACACTGAAACCGACGGCGCAGGTAGACCGATTATTAATAGAAAGAGGTATGATGAAGAATAAATAAAATGCACAAACTGAAGGATACTACAACAGGAGAAAATTACATAATACACGTGTGTTATGAATGCGACCCTGAGCAATATCCAGACGGTAGACCTATTCTACCTTCTGATAAATTAGCAGAACCCAACGAAAAAGGAGAATGGGTATGTGGTGATTGTCAAATGGAGGCATTAAACAAGCGCAAGATGCGAGTGTAGGGACCGCAACATCCTGACGTTATGGCATTTATCGAAAAGGAAGATAATGATTGAAAACGTTGGAATAATTACGCAAAGAGAGTTAATCAGACAATGGGTGCAGGTTTAAAATACCAAAAGAACAGGTATATCGGAAACATCCCTTTTTAGTAACATTTTGTTTACTAACTATTATCGTTATATCAGCTGATCGCAGAGGAAAGCGCTCCCATCTATTGTAATTAATTACTTAAATACTCGCTTGTGGGCGAATTACCATAAGAATGGCGATAAAATGGATTAGTAAAATATTCAGCAAGCATCATTTATCCCATACTATAATAGTAGCAGTATTATTTTCTGTTATTCTTATTTTTGGAACAGCTGTAGTAGGTTCGCCTTTACAACAACAACTACAACAGGAGCAGCGACAACAAGAAGCATACGCTTCTTCACAAGCAGCGGTACCACCCCTTCAAAGTGCACCACCTACTCAAGCAGCATCATTTGTTCCTACTCGTAT
>DATFBG010000109.1:0-4599 GCA_035253945.1 Nitrososphaeraceae archaeon
CACATTTAATATTAGTACCGCTTCGGCAATCATTGCAAGTTCAGCCGGAGCAAAGGTAGCAAAACATGGCAATAGGTCGGCCTCAGGGCTTTGTGGAAGTGCAGATTTTATGGAATATATAGGATTCAACTTAGAATGTCCGGTAGATGATATACTTGGGGCGATACAACAAACAGGGCTAGGTTTCCTATATGCCCCAAAATTTCATCCAGCTATGCAAAATGTTGCATCTGCTAGAAGAACAATTGGAATAAGAACTATATTCAACGTTATTGGTCCGTTAACCAACCCGTGTACTAATTTGTGCGGTCAGATAATAGGGGCACCTGACCCTAAAATAATAGAAACTTTGGCACTATCATTGAAAGAGTCAAATTCGAAAGATATAATGTTAGTCAGTTCAAAGGATGGCTTAGACGAGCTTTCTACTACGTGCGAAAATGATATCACGAGAATAACTGGCAACGAAATTAGACGCACTAGGTTTCACCCTAGAGAAATAGGTTTAGAATTAGCCAGATTAGAAAATCTAGCGGTATATTCTAAGGAGGAAGCTATTCGAGACACGTTGAGGGTAATATATGGAATAGGTGACAAATACAGACAAGATATCGCAATTTTGAACGCGTCAGCCGCTTTGGTTGTAGGACAGTCATCTACTAACCTTAAAGAAGGGGCTGAGCTCGCACGGCAAGCAGTAAGGGATGGGAGAGCTCAGAAACAACTGTCGGAATGTATAAGACGTTGCGGACAAAAGCAGGTATTAATTGAAGCTGAGAAAAAATTTCTTTAATGTCGGTACAACCTCTCATTTTTTCCAATCTTTGATTCCGAATAATATTCTGTGATTCTCCTACCCCCGAGGATAGATAGGCTTTAGCAAACACTTGGATAGTACTTTGTTGAACAATCAATACTAGCGGAAATCAACTGAAAACTAATTTTTGTGGCTAAATTTATAGGTTCAACTTTATGCTGGGCACATGAGCCGGGTCATGAGAAAATTTACAGATGATACTAGTTGTAGTCAGTAAGGAGACAACAGGTGATTCAACAATTGCACGATGCACCAAATAATCCATATATTTTTATTCCATAAGTTACTTTACATACTGAGTTAAGGAAGATAGTATTGCCCCGACTGGACCAGAATGGAGTTTCTAATATAGGATCTTTAAATTGGAATGATTTAGTGCTTGTGAAACGCAATCTCTCATCATCTATTAGAGAAGTCACTCAGCGAACCATAGAGATTGACGCGAACACGCTTCCTAGACTCAACCAGGAGATACAAAAGACAAAGAAAGAACTTGGCGAGTTTATAGTAAAATCTAATCAGTATAGAATGAGTATGCAATCCGCTAATTCAGATTTGCTTGATCTTAGTGAGAAGATCCGTCAATCAAAAAATTTCCTGAGCATGATGCAAAACAGGCTACCAGGAGAAACGGAAGAGGCACTATTGCATGTTTCCAAATTTAATCAATCGTTAATAGACGGAAGAAATTATGGCAGCACTCGGGAGAAAGATCAGATTCTTTCGATAATAAGGGATGCATCCATGAAGGTGGATGCGATTAGGGCATTCCGAGCGATTAAGGAGCAGCTCCAACAGCTCGAGGGGCAATGCCAAGTTGTCAAGACATCGATTCGAACACTAGATGACGAAAGTCGGGAGCTACAAAGAGAAATTTCCAATTGTAAGGAGAAAATTCAGAGTTTATTCAACGCCAAGCACAAAGCTATTGAGGAACGAGAAGATTGTCTGTCTCAGTACAACCAAGTATCCATGCAGTTGGAAAAGGTAAATGCACAATTGGACTTACTAGCAGAGGCGAGAAGAAGGCAAAGACAAGACCACCCTCGACCGGTTTATACTGCAAGTATCTCCAAAGCGAAGGAGTTCGCTAAGAAAAAGTTACAATCTGGTGCGAAGTTGAGCTTGGAAGAACTACGACTTCTTTATAACGAAAATGAGTACTGACGTCACAATACTCATTCTTTATATCTGTTGACAGCGTATTGGGCTAGAGCATAGAAATGCATAGTACTGCAATAACACGTCCATTCTAATTGTTAGGCTTAAACCCAAAACAGACCATATAAAGTTCACTGCTTCGCTGTCTACTGGCAATGGGTTTTGTTATATGAACTCTGTTGAAGACATCTTTAGCTTCTTCCGTAAATTCCTTCAAAAGCTCTCCTTCAAATATCTTAAGTACGGCATTGCCACCTTTAGCCAGTATTTGTGTAGCAATTTTAATACTACTCTTGCTTAACGAAATCTGTCTGGCATGATCAACACTCCATAGACCGCTAATCTTGGGCGAAACATCTGATAAGAGGGTGTTTGCCTTTGTATTTAGGGTTTTGGCTATCAGATTAATTGTACGGGCGTCCTCAATGTCACCTTGCAAAATTGTCACTCCCTGTAGTTGGACAACTTTTTCGATATCAACTCCTACAACCTTTCCACTGTGGCTCACAGCTTTTCTTGCCACCTGAAGCCAGCCTCCTGGCGCGCAACCAACATCCACTACGGTACTTCCTGGCTTTAAGATATGATACGACTCATTTAGTTGAATTAGCTTGTATGCGGATCTACTTCTATATCCTTCCTCCTTTGATAGCTTGCGGTAATGATCTTTTTTGGCATCAATTAATTTCATGTAATAATAATTGCCTTTCACTAGATCTTATTTAAATTCCGTTATCCTTCTTTATTCACTTCATATTGCTTGTTGTGCTATGGATTCCGAGGTTGTTATCCTATCGATCCGAAGTACATATGACAGTTCGAAATGATGAAACAGTAGGTCTCGTCTAAACTAGGACTCATTTTTTCTATGCCTTCTTTTTGTATCTTTTTTTTTGGATTTTCTATTATGCTTTAGTGCTTTAAATACCCTTTTTGGTTTTTCAAATTGAACTCCTTTAGATTCTTTATGCATATTATCTTGAATTCTTGGCTTAATTTGTGATCTATCCTGAAATGACACAGTAATCCAGTCCTCAACCAAGCTGCAATTATGCGGGCTATATGGACTGTCAGTTGAGCACATGTGTTCAACAGGACAACTCAGGCAAGGAGCAGATTCGATACAATCCATACTAATGGGCAATTTAGTAGGAAGAAGTCGATATGTCCAGCGGCCATTATCAAAGAATTTTACTCTTCTGATGAGCGAACGCCTTTCAAGGGAGATAGCCACACGAGAGCCGTCTCTGCTATTAAGATCCAGTTCTTTCCAGAGCTTCGATTGGACTATGCCTTCTCTTCCATTATTAGTAATGATTCTAAGACTCTTACCTGCCAAATCTTTAAGATCCGTCCAGTCTCCCATTAAAGAGTTAAACCTCTGATATGATAAAGTAAGAAGGCTAGCTCATAATTATTCGTTTTGCACTGATTGGATGAAAACTTAAGTTTTGCCAAAAATTTTGTCAAAATATTCAGATTGCTCCTGGCCAAGCTCACTAGCTTCGCCTTCTTCGATACTTGCTAAATTCTTTGCCAACTTTTTTTTGTACTCCAGCTGCATTTGACGAGCAATTTGGATTCTCTGAGCCTGTGGAGACCCCGCGCCGTGCATAGATTCTGTGAGATACCCGACAGCATTCCTGCCTAGTGTCATATTTTCGATGAGTCTCAGTATCCTTACTCTATTCTCTGTTGATACTCCCTTTCTTCCCTTTAGATATTTTTCTAATAGAGGACCTGTTTCCGGGCTTCTGAAATCTCTTTCTGACGGCATTGTGACCATCAGTCCACCTGCAATGTCTTGCGCCAGCCTGCCTATTTCGTAGGGAAATCTTGTAACATTATGCTTGCAAACATTCGCCAACATGTCATCATTTTGATAATTGCCAGCAGCTGTTTTGTGGGCTTGGTAAGAAGAAGCAATACCTGCAGCAAATATCGTTTCATTAAGATGTGTCATCTCAACAAGTTTGTCTTTAATATGTGACGCATTGGCTACACCATTATAATCTGCGATTGCCGCTGCTGCGCCAACCAAAACATCTCCAAGGCCAGTTTTACACACATAGCTTCTTCTATGATAACATGTAAAACGTTCCACTAACATAGATGCAAATTCGACTTCGCCATCCATGAAGATCAGTTCGTTTGGAATAAAGACATTATCAAAGATTATCATCGCTTCTTGTCCAGAGAATTTCGCATTACCCGCATCCAAGTCTCCAGCCTCCATGCTCCTAGTATCACAAGATTGCCTGCCATAAATGTAGGTGATACCTTTAGCATCGGCGGGCACAGCGCCAACAATGCCGTATTCTTTATCTTCTTGTCTAAGACGCATAGTAGGCATAACCATTATCCAATGGGAATTAATGCAACCTGTCTGATGTGCCTTGGCACCCTTGATGTACACTCCCTTTTCATCTCTCTTTACAACATGGACAAAAAGATCTGGATCGGCTTGCTGAGAAGGAGAGAGACTTCGATCTCCCTTAACATCTGTCATTGCACCCCCAATAACCAAATTCTCAGTCTGAATCTTCTTTATGAAGTCAACAAGACGCCTATGATATATAGTACCGTATTTGCCATCAATCTCAAAGGTTGTCGAATAAAGG
>DATFBG010000110.1:0-4386 GCA_035253945.1 Nitrososphaeraceae archaeon
AGAGAAAAGAAGGAATCCAAGTACGTGACTACAAATCTTAAATACAAGAGATATCCCTCGTACTCAAGAACGACTAAAGATGTCTTCTTCTTCTTCTTCATTATTTGAAGATGTTTGTCATAACATTCTTGATCTAGACAAGACGATCAGATTTGCAGGTATCGCCAGTATGCGGAGAACCATAGTATCATCAAAGTACAGGGCGAGATTGGTTCCATTGCTGACACAAGGAGAGACGTTAGAGTCTGTTGAGCATTCGATCATAAGGATGGACACCAGGCGGCTAATCGAGGCAAAGCTTGGAAAGACCATATATTCTATAACCTTATATGGGAAAGTAAAACGGGCGGTTATACCAATAGGTAAGCATGGCGATTTTGTGCTCATGGTCTCATTTGATAACGAAGCTGCTGACCATGATTCGATAATTCGTAATAAAATAATGCCCCTTGTCTCCTCCCACCATCAGATATAGCTAGCTAGCTAGCAGCATGGTCGTATGCTATGCGTTATACAAGCAGCACAGGGACTTTTATAGAAAGAAATATCAACAGCGATAAGAAGTCACAATCTATATGCAGTTCTATCAAAGCTACTTGTTCTCATTTAGAGCGTGTGCTTTTTCAAGTCTATCCAGCTGCTTTAATACAAACGCAGCAGTTTGCCTGACACAATCCTTCTTGTCATTTAGAGCCTTCAGCAGCACATGTCTTTGATCAAAGGCCTGGATTAAGCCTAATGCTTCGACTGCCTCGTGTCTTACAAGTTCACTTGGATCATTCAGTGCAGAATTTACTAGTACAGATATTTTTTTCTTTAGGTTATATTCCCCAATTTGAAAAACAGCCTCATGTTTTACAACATCATTATTGTCATGGATTAGCACAAATTCCAGTAAATCGCCTATTTCATCTCTGAGTGGATCATTAAGATTAAGCTCGTTTGCAGTTGCGCCCAGAACCCATACTGCCTCGCCCCGCAAAGATTCATCTTTTTCTTTCTTTATGATAGACTTGCAGACTTCCATCCGTTCCTTTACAGGAATTTTCAGGATACTGCTTTGCTCATAGACTGTGCCCACGCTACTTCAGCATTATTACTTTTATTTATCGATTCTTTTGACAGGTATTGCGTATTATGTTATAGAGTGAATATTAGAGAACATTTTTTTGTGGATATATTGTTAGGTTCTTGTCAAACAGGTTTTGTCTGAATTTCTTGGTGCATACTGCAACCAACTAGTATGTCCAACTAACACCGCTGGTCGGATCAGATTTTAACTCGATTTTGCCACAGATCTCAAGATACGATTGGATAAAATTCTCCGACTATACCCTAATTGACGATTACGAGGGCAACGACAGGCACGAAACTGAGGAAAACACAAGAAGAATTACGATCGTCCTGACATTTCTGACGAAGACGAAGAAGTAGTGAAATTACGTCGCCAGTCTTTTCCTTGAAGACCGCAATAAATAAGTCAATAACAAGAAACTTAGCTCCATGACTAGGGAGACAATACAGATATCTCAAGGAGTAACTAGCTACTACTCTCTTGTACACAAAAGGTTAGTATACCAGCCCCAAATTTTCATAAATTCATTCTGTGTACTGACATCCTCGATCCTTGACTTTTCAATCCTCTTCATTTCTTCCACACCGACTCTGTAGACATTCTGCTTGATGTTATCTATGAATTGTATATCAAATCCTCCTGGTGATTTAGCAAGGGTTTCAAGAAATTCGTATGGGTCGTGATTATCCTTCCGAAAGCCATTGGGCCAAAACTCTAACATCAAAATCATCCTGTCATTATCCCGAAGCACTTTGTTGCTCATTCCCTTAAAAGCTCTGTATTCTGACCCTTCTATGTCCATTTTAATGACATCTACCCTGGTATCACCGACCTTTTTTTCAAAGTAATCGTCTACTGTAACAACATCAACTGTGATTGCCCTTTTTTCTTGTTGCCCCTTTCTTCCCAAGCCTTCTTCTTTTTGTGCATCATCATATCGAAACTCTAAGTCTAAAAGACTGTTCTCAGAGCTGGCATCTGGAGACAGGTACAATGAAGCTTTTCCGTTCTTATCTGAAACTGCGGCTTCTACGAGTGTTACGTTATTATGAAATGAGTTTTCCCTGATGCTTGCTCTAATTAGCTCGACGTTACCTGGGTATGGCTCGAAGGCAAAAACTCTGCCTTTTTGTCCGATTATGCTTCTTGCCAGAAACGTGTAAAAGCCAACATTCGCACCAAGATCGACGAAGGTCATTCCGGTCTTCAAATGTTTCTGAAATACCTCGATATCTAATCTCTCGTCTACATACCATCCATGTTCCTGTATCTGTCTTGAAACGTCTGTGTCATGCTTATCGAGAACCATTCTAAATTTTCCAAAATTGTAGACAAAGGTATTGTCTAATGTCATGTATTGTGCTCGCTAATTCATTGCTTAGCTGGTGACATATATAATAGGTTTGAAAGATAGAAGAGAGTGTTGTTTATTACTTCTGGTAGCCTGGCATTAGTAGTGGTAGTTATTGATAGATTCAAAAAACCCCACCAATATTAGAGTTCAAGCAGTTTGCTGACCTGAACTTCTCTGAATTGGAGCAAACCATTCACCTGTATTCCATGTCAATATTGATAGTTCCTGCAGTCTTCAGACAATAATAATAGAGCGGACTTGCATAGCTGCAACCACTACAGAGTAGTTAGAAACAAGGTGATGCAATTTCACAGAATCCTAATATATTTGACAAATATTAGCCTAATGTAATGGATAGAAAGAATTTTTATTTGTATTTTATAGGATTATTGATGATGTATCCCGCATGCAATTTAGACAATGTCTATGGAATGCGGCCTTTCCAACGTTATTCGTTTACCGATGAACTGGTTAATGAACAAGTCGATCGCCGTGATTCTCAAGGCAACCCTATTGGAATAGATGAGCTACCAATTAATATTTTATCTGGAAGTTACCTTAGTGATGGTAACTATCTGAATGCAACACTTTGGCTGAGTGATCCGATACTTACAAACAGACACCGAGATTATTTTAATTCGAATCTACGTTATATCATGTATGTTTATGATGTTGATCCTCTGGATCGAACTAATAGGTATCTGATTTATTCTATTGAAATACTGCCCGAAGAGGATGGATCGTGGACTAAGAAAATCATCGAGTATGAACCTTGGATAGAATATGCTACTCAAACGGAATCTCCTGCGTTTAAAGTGCTAAAGGTCGATCGTGATCGTAGTCATACAGAATTCTTTCAACACAATAATACGTATGTTAACATCGACTTAGACTTAAGAGATATAGGAGATCCCGCTGATATCGGAATTGAATTCGCGGCATACATAGAAAATGAAGGAAATCCTACTGAAGATGGTACTCACATCTATGATGCACCAAGCAGACGATATGAGCACGTGTTGGAGTGGCCTGAATCGCTTGAAGCAAGGTCGAGAGAACCTGTTACTGGGAAGGTCCTAATTCATAATTTGGAATTATCAGCAACAGGGAATATTACTTTACAGAATGCATATTTCCCTGATAAGTATAGATTAGAATTTCAACCCAACACAAGAGAATACCCTTTGAATGGGACAATAAGTTCAGAATTTGTGATAACTGTAGCACCAGATGTTAAGGATAAAGTGCTGCCTGTAGCGGTGAATGTAACTTCAACCACAATTGAAAACGTAAACAAATCATGGACTGAAACGTTTAAAGTGACTGTGCTGCCACCGTTACCTCTAGTTGATAGCATCAGCAGGGATTTCTATGATTTTCTAGTCGGCACATTTGCAATTTATTGGATACCATTCGGTATATCGAGCGTTTTTGGCTACTGGTTATCTAGGAGGATCGATAGGGGGCGATTACCAAAGGAGTTTTTAGAACAACTGAGCACTAAGGATATGCTCGCGGTCAATGCTTCAGTAGTAGCCGGGGTGTTGATATTTTTGACGGTAGGAGGGACCGAATTATTCGGATCTGGAGCCGTAATAAATATTAGCATCCTTACGGCAAGTATCGTTTACCCTTTTGCAATATCTGCAATATTGACTCTGATTACTGGTGATCCTGTCTATGGAATGAAGTTTACAATACCGGGATTCGTATTCCTGATGGTCTCGGTAGTGCTGATAGCATTTGTTCTCGGAAATCCGAATGCGCAGAATACTTGAGCTTGGTACTCCCGATTGCTACTATCTTGCATAGGCTGTAGTTTGGTCTTCCGTCAGAAGGATGAAGCGCCCGTCATAGTTATTATTAGTGATTGCCTTTAACTTTTGCTGTATATGGACATGGGTAACAGTAGTAGCAATAGGAGCAGTTGTGATGCTCGTGTACATGCATATAAAAA
>DATFBG010000111.1:0-4606 GCA_035253945.1 Nitrososphaeraceae archaeon
AGCTACTAAAACCCTCGGAGGCGAGCACTTATCTCACATTTGAAAAATTCTTTGACGAGAATACAATGAGTGTGCACTTAAAGGAAGGAGTAACACCTATGGCCAAAAGTGGGAAACCTGGAAACTTTCAGCTATTGCAACTATCAGAAGAAAAAATGTCACATGCTAGATTGAATGAGATTGCGAATGAAATTGTGGACAGTTCTAGGATGTTAAATCAGGGCTCGATTGAAATTAGCAGGAAAGGTGCAATTGTTGTGCAGCTTGGTATATTCCGAGTTGCTATCACACGACCACCCTTTTCAGAATCTATTGAAATTACAATTGTGAGACCCATGGTTAAGCTTTCGTTGAGCGACTATGACATTAGCGAAAAGCTTATGCATAGACTCTCCCGAAGCGCTGAAGGGATTATAATAGCGGGTCCTCCGGGCTCTGGAAAGAGTACTTTCGCAAGCAGTATTGCTGAATTTTACGCTCAGAAGGGAAAAATAGTGAAGACCCTTGAATCTCCTCGAGATTTGCAGGTGTCCCGTGATGTAACCCAGTATGGCCCCTTAGAGGGCAGTTTTGAGAAAGCAGTTGACATCCTCCTATTGGTTAGGCCCGACTATACTGTTTTTGACGAGGTTAGAAGGACTAATGATTTTGTTGTCTTCTCCGACATGAGATTGGCGGGCGTAGGAATGGTGGGAGTCGTACATGCAAGCAGTCCTCTTGATGCTGTTCAGAGATTTATTGGAAAAATTGAGCTTGGAATGATACCCCATATCTTGGACACAATAATTTTCGTCAAGAACGGCGCTGTAAACAAGGTATACGAAATTTCTTTAACTATCAGAGTTCCAACTGGCATGACTGAGAGTGATTTAGCTCGGCCCGTCATTGAAGTGCGTGATTTTGACACAAGACAAATAGAATACGAGATTTATACATATGGTGAGGAAAACATAGTTATCCCCATGTCAGGTCTAGTTGAGTCAATTCGATCTGAAGATGCTATTAGAAGATTGGCAGAATCAAAAGTTAGGGATATAATAAGGAGGTTTGATCCTAGTGCTGATATAAGTATCGTTTCACAGGACAAAGTCCAAGTCAGGGTCAATAAGGATATTGCTCCAGTTATCATTGGTAAAGGAGGATCAACGGTAAATGAGCTCGAAAAGATACTGGGAATTCATATTGATGTTGAAATTAAAACTCCCACTATCGGACAAGAAATTCCCTTTGAAGTTAGTGAAGGAGGCTCTTCTATTAATCTTCTAGTCGATCCTATTTTTATTGGGAAAAAAGTCGATGTTTATGTGCAGGACGAATTCCTGTTCAATAGTCAAGTAGGCAAAAAGGCTAGAATAAAGGTGGACAAACATTCAGAAAATGGTCGCAGACTGGTCAATGCAGTCATGGGGCATCAGCAGGTTAAGCTCTACCAAAGTATAGGCTAGACGCCGACGCTGAATCGAACAGTCGTAACATTAAAGAAGAGTAATTGGTTTTGAGGTTGGCATAAACTTAGAAACGAGATAATAATTTAGAAAATGATTATCAGCACGTGATAAACATGTTTAAGCGATGGGTTTACTTTATAGATACTTTATAGATGATATAGATCGTGAGAAAAGATCCCTGCTCATTGAGACATATAGCATTGACAATCGCCGGAAGCGACTCATCGGCTGCTGCTGGAATACAGGGAGACTTAAAGACATTCTCCGCATTGGGAGTTTACGCTTGCACAGTCATAGCAGCAATAACTGCACAGAACACGCGGGAAATCAGATATGTGACTCCAATAGAAGCCGATTCGGTATCTCGCCAAATTTCATCTATAATTCGGGATATTCCTCCTACTGCTGTCAAGGTTGGTATGATCCACAACAGCTCGGCAATAAAGGCAGCCGCGAAAGCTCTTGGCACTACTAAATGTCCAATTGTATTAGATCCAGTGATGCATGCTACGAATAAAGCCAAATTAATGGAAGAAGATGCAATATCCAGTTTGCTCTCTACTTTAGCGCCAATATCACACGTTATTACCCCCAATATAGTTGAGGCCGAAAAAATTTCAGGTCAAAGGATTAAGAATCATGATGATATTTCGAGTGCTGCCAAGAGGATTCAGACTTTAGGAGTAAGAAATGTTATCATTAAGGGTGGTCATGCGGATAGCAAACTATCAACGGATTATTTATTGCAGCAGGATGGGGAAGCAGTCAGAATATCAAGAAATAAAATTTTCACCAAGGATATGCATGGGGCTGGGTGTAACTTTTCAGCAGCTCTAACAGCCTTTATTGCTCGAAAGTTCTCCTTAAGAGATTCTTTCGAATTGGCTAATGAATATATTCATAAGGCTATACAAAATGTGTACAAGATAGGGAAAGGATTACCTATAACTGACCCTATTTTCTCCGTCTATATCGACTCTTGCCGATTCAATGTTTTACAGAGGATCCAGGAGGCAATAGATTGTATGGAGTCCATAGAAAACTTGGGTCTTTTAATACCGGAAACCCAATCAAACATCGTTTTTGCTCTGGAAGGAGCTAAAAAAGTCGACGATGTTGCAGGAGTTAAGGGACGAATAGTGAGGATAGGGAATAGGGCGAGGCCCTCGACACATGCTCAGTTTGGGTCATCTTATCATACTGCAAATGCTGTCCTAGCGTACCATGCAATTAACGGCAGGGTCAGGTCGGCAATGAATATTAAGTTTGATTGCCAGATTAAATCTATATGCAGTTCGAGATTCACTGTGTCCAACTACCGACGGAGTAAAGAGCCCAAGCGTGTCAAGTCACAAGACGGACGAAGTATATCGTGGGGAATTACAGAGGCATTAAGAAATAATCCCAATGCTGATATTATATACCACACTGGAGACTTTGGAAAAGAAGCAATGACAATGGTATTTGGATATGATCCTTTTGACGTGCTCAACAAGTTGAAAATAATACTTAGGGAGTATCAATAAAAAGGTACTACTGTATCTTTATTAAACGTCCTCTTGTGTTCGAAAGCAGGTAAAACAAATGAAAGCAATAATCCTTGCTGGTGGCTTAGGCACCAGATTACAACCATATACTTTTTTCATTCCGAAACCGATGTTGCCTCTAGGCAATAAACCCCTTTTGGAACACATCATAGACTGGCTAAAAAGTAGCACAAGCAAAGGCTCAAAGGGACAAAGAATAGACCATATTATTCTTTGCGTAAGTTATCTCCATAGAAGTATCGAGGATTATTTCGAAGACGGAGGAAGGTTCGAAATCAAAATTGAATACGCTAGGGCTGATCGTCCCCTTGCAACAGCAGGACAATTAAAGACTGCAGAAAAAATGCTGGAAGAAACTTTTGTGTGCGTGTACGGTGATTCAGTCTATGAATTTGCCCTTGACAGAATGATTTATGAGCATAGGAAATCAAATGCGTTTATTTCAATGGCTCTATTACCATATAAGACTAACCTCAAATATGGTTTTATTGAGATGAATGGAAAAGGTGATAGAGTTTCCGGGTGGACAGAAAAGCCAGAAGTTTCGGGACTAATAAATATCGGATGTTATATAATGGACCCAGCATTCTTGAAGCTCATACCCAGATCGGCCACGTACGGTATGGACGACGCAGTTAGAAAGGCTCTAGAACGAGAAAAACTAGTAAGAGGTTTCAAAATAGATTCAGGATTCATGGACATCGGAGATAAGAAAACCTATCTTGACGCATACAAGAAATACGTTAAGAAACTGGGAAAAATATGAATTTAAAAAATATATCAATTGTTGTCAAGGACTTGGCGAACTGGTAAGGCAGCGACCATTCGATCTGAGAAAGTGGCATAGCCGTACTAAAGGTCCATATTTCTTGTTGTCCGTACCTTCTTTTTAATAGCGGTAAGGCCACAGCCAATGATTCCTATTCCCGCTATAACAAAAATAAAAGGCACATAATCAATTCCAGCAGCACGGTACTGAGGGCTGATATTGGGAAGCTTGGCACTCATCAGCAACAGCATTCCAGTCAACAATATAGCACCGGTGATTCCGAGAACAATACCTGGATTCCTTTCAACTGGACCACGTGATATGCCCAAGACTGTTCCTGCCAATATTATTGAAGGAGCGCCTGAAATAGATATGATTTGTATTAGCAGGGCACTTGGATCGGTAGCCACGTCAGGACCTCTACCCTCCGGACCTACGAGGAACGTATAAAACGAAAACATCAACGCTACGAACATTCCAGCCATAGCTAACGAGCCAAGAGCAACCCACGTCTCCAATGTTATCATTTTGTTTACTTCTGGCTTGACTAGTTTGCTCTTCGCAGCTTTTAAGTTATACCCACAAGACCTGCAAGCTCTTTTCTACAAGCCGATCCAAGTATTTCTGCTGAGTACTCAGGAGATACAGTGTTCACAGATATTCCAAATCCCCTTTGAAGTCCGGACCATTTGTTTGTTTGGGGATACACTTCTATGTGCCAGTGGATTTGACGGCTGTTTTTCTTTTCCGGAGAGAGATGAAAGACTAGATTATACGCAGGCCTTTTAAGGCCTTTTGACATCCCGCCAATAGTTGCCCTCAACATTAGAGCAAGGTCGCCT